>JAOUME010000149.1 GCA_029881655.1 Deltaproteobacteria bacterium
TTTTATTGGAAAATTATTTTGGGGGGATTTTCCAGAAGATCCCGATGGCTGTTCGGGGAACCAGACTAAGAGAAGGCGCGAAGTCTTTTCAGCAATACAACCAGAGTTCCGATCAACTCAGCGAAATCCTCTGGATAGGACTCGGCATAGTGGTTGTGGCCCTGATTGTTTGGATTATCTATAAGATCAATCAGAAAAAAAACAAATTCTTTTAAGTTTTCCTTTTCCCGCCAAAGCTATTCGTACAATCTACCAGGGATAATTAAAGATCATGGAGGGTTGCGTTCCTTCGTCTCCATTTGTAAGATCAATGCGGTAGACGTAACCCGAGGCGGATACCATCCTGAAACCGACTCCGGTCGTGGTTCTCATATTATTGGTCAAGTCAGATTTTTTATCCGCGACGCTTCCTCTCTCGGCGAAAAAAGCCAATTGCAAACCCGTTGACACATCTTTCCAAATCCAAAAATTAAAAGGAGTTACTTCCGTGCTGAAATTCCAGCGGATTTCGGTGGATAAATAAAGTGTATGAGCCCCTATAAACCGACTCTGGGGATAGGCTCTGAAGCGAGAGTCGCCTCCCAAAGACGTGGAGGTGCCGTATTTCCGGTTCGCCCAGGTCAACTCGGTTTGACTGGTGACGATCGCCTGGACGGTCGGATCAGCCAGAACCCCGTCAATACAAGCTTGGGCTCCAGTCGGACAAACCGACGAAGTCACGCTGGCTTCCACCTCGCTTTGAATGACGGCTTTATCGGTTTGACCTTCTTTGGTAACAACGGCGTCCGATGTAAAATAGTTAAAAGCCCAGGTGCTGTTTTGCCCCATGGGGATATAAAAACCCAAATTGACATCCATAACATAGAAATCGGGACTAAGGTTGCTTTCAGGTGGCGATTCGCTTCGGGTAATCCACGCCCGGACGCCTTTGCGGGGGTCCTGCCAGTCATCGGTATAATCCACCACGAATCCGGCATTGCCGGCTTGCATTTCCGCTTCCTGCGAAAATCCGGTGATGGAATTTCCCTCAGCGTCAAGAACATTGACGATTCGGACCTTCTGTTTCCATTGACGGGCGAAAGCTTCGAACTTTCGGTCAAAAAGAGATAGCCTGAGTTGAGCCTGGTAGGACTGGACCTTATCCACCTCGACCAAATAATAGTCATCCTTAAGGGTATTCATGCCTCTTTGACTGTAGATTTGAACCGCGGCCCGGGTTAGGTCCTGTAAATAAAGATCAATGATAAGAGTCTCGGAAATTAAATGGATATCCTCCAAACCCAGGATGGTTCCTTGAGCGTCACCGCTCAAATTGACGGCGTATAAATCCGTGTAGCTGTTTAGAAAATTCCCGGCCAAACCGATTCCCATAAGACCCGATCCAATCCCCGGAATAGCGTAAGGCATGGGAAGAATCATGTAGGAGGTCTCGTTTAAAAACTGCGGCTTCCTGCGGTCGATGGCGAAAACACTGAGTGTCGGAAGCAGTATCAAGACCAGCAGCAATAATAGTTTCTTCTTCATAAACCCTCATTTAAAATAAAGTTGATAAACTGATTCCTAGAAGTATATATAATTGTTAAAAAATCTCATCTTATCCGCTTAAACCAAATCGGTTATCGATTTCAATCCGCTTTACGGCTGTTGCCATGAATGCAACATTGCTCAGCCCTGATATCTATTTTTCGTACCCGGCCTTTTTAAATATAAAATCAAGCTCAGCCTCAAAAGCGGGCACGTACATCTCAGGATCCTTTTTTAAAAGCAAAAGCGAAGTCCCCAAAAATAAGGACGAAAGCATGATAAAGAGGATACCCTGGTCGGTGTCTTTATCAAGTTCCCCATTCAGGACAGCCTCACCTATCAAAGTCGGCAAAAAACTGTCCATTCCCTTCCCCTCCAAAGTCTCCACAGCGTCAACCTCTTTAAAATGGAGCCATTTCTCGGCGTCACTGATCTCATGGACCGGCAACTCGGTATCATGAGCCAGAAAGGAAAGAATTTCCAACATGATTCTAGGGCAGGATGAAATATCCTTAGCCGATTTAAGAAAGATGTTTTTGATCGTATCGATGGTCGAGGTTCCCGCCTTTTTGAATGAGTCCGCCAAAACATTCATCTCTATCGACCATATCTGAATGAAGTATAGCACGATATGCTGCTTAGAGTTGAAATAATTATAAAAAGTAGGCTCTGAAACCTCCGCTTTTAAACAAAGATCTCTGATTTTAATCGAAGATAGGTTCTTCGTCTCAAACTCGTCCAATAAAGCATTGAGAAGCGCCAATTTCGTTTTGGCGAAGTTCTTTTGCCTCTGTGGCAATTCCAGAAATTTTCTATTGTTCAATGTCATGGCAAGTTAATTATGGCCAACAATAAATATAAAGGCAACTATAAAATTATAGATAATGTAAAATATGTTACCAAATCATAAAGAAGCAGGGGGAATACCCCCTCAGAGATCGCCTGAAAATTTTACAGCTGACAGGAAAAGGGGATATCTGGATCGAGAAGGTTGAGCGCAGGAAATAAGGGTGTCCCGTCCGGATTGACCGCCTTCGATAGCTCTCTCTTTTGACCGGGGTTGGAGCCAGTTTATATTGTTCCGGTCGAAAAGCAGGCAGTAATGAAATATAATACTTTTAAATCAGTAAGGTGTCCGGTTAATTAGGGACGACTCGCTAAAGCTGGTTTATTGTCTATTTTGTGGTGTTTTAAGATGGGTTTTTTAACAACTCGATTACATTTGATGGCGTTGCCGATTAAAAAACAAGAAATTCCTGTGAATCCTCCCTATAGGGAATAAAATCTCAATGAGTGAAGGCCTTATGGGTCAACTTAGATAAAATCAGATCACTTAATTAATACAATCAGATCACTTCGGTAAAGTTATATCAAACCTGGTCGTTTCTCCCTCCGATTCGACTTCGATCTTTCCACCAAAACTTTTTTCGATAATCTGCTTTGACATGTAAAGGCCGATTCCGGTGCCTTTGTCCTTCGGCTTTGTCGTATAGTAAGGCTCAAAGATCTTTCCGATAATCTTTTTGGGTATGCCTCCTGCGTTATCTATAACGCTTAAGATTATTGCGTCTGACTTTTCTTCGGCTTTGATCCTGATGTGGCTATCTAGACCTCTTTTTGTCTCGAAAGCGGCGCAACTGTTGGAAATCAGGTTGATTAAGACCTGTTCAAGCTCTTTTTTAAAGCCCCTTAAACTTAAATTTTCGTCAAAATCAAAACTCAGAGTGGTATTTTGTTGCTTTAGGAAATAGGAGCCGATGTTTTTTACGTTTTCAAAGGTTTCCTTGAATCTAAATTCCTGTTTCTCCTTGTCAGGTCTGAAAAAATCCATAAAATCATGAATAATATCAGACATATATTGAGTCTGTTTTTCTATAAACTTCATCCTGTCCTGAATAACTTCAACCGGTAAATCCTTAAACCCGCTTAACAGAGAAATCTCCGTGGCCGTCGCGCTGATGGCGTTTAGAGGCTGCTTCCACTGGTGCGCGATCATGTTTAGAATCTCACCCATTTGAGCGTAACGGGTTTGCTGAGCGATCAAAAGATCCTTCGCCTTGTTTCTTTCGATTTCCTCCTGAATTTTACTTTCAAGATTCAAGTTGAAATCGGATAACTTCTCCATATTTTCCCTGAGCGCGTCTTCCAATTCCTTTTGCTTGGTGATATCTTCCTTCACCGCGAGATAATGGGTCACTTCTCCTTTTTCGTCGACGATCGCGGAAACCGAAGCGGATTCCCAATAAGATTCCCCGTTTTTCTTCAGGTTGTGAAATTCCCCTTTCCATACCTGTTTTTGAGTGATTGTATCCCAGAGCTGCTGATAAATTGTAGAATCCTGTTTCCCTGATTTTAAAATTCTGGGATTTTTCCCCATCGCTTCTTCTAAACTATAACCCGTCAGCTCAGAGAATTTAGGATTAACATATTCGATTTTTCCTTTTGTGTCCGTTATGACGACCGAAACCGGGCTTTGAATCACAGCTGTATAAATTTTCTTAAATTCCCTTTCAACAAGTTCCGCCTTGGTTATGTCCCTCAAAGTGATGAGGAACTGGTCATTTTGCTGGAGTTTTAACCACCCTCCCTTAAGTTCAAAAAAGGAGGTTTCGTTATTGATGTTTACCTTGATTTCTTCGGTTTCCAAATCCTTCTTGGATTTCAGGCAGGTGTCGATTTTTTTTAAATGGTCCTTGAAATCCTCATGAGAAACATCCTGAATACTAGTTTGCAGGAAAAACGCGAAGGGTTGCTCGAAAATAGAGCAGGCTTTTGGATTCGCATCCTGGATAACGCCGTTTTCGTCCAAAACCAGGAATCCGTCGACTGAACTCTGAAAAAAATATTTATACTGGTCAATTAGATCAATTGTGGGTGGCATTGTTTGGGCTGATTGATGATCTTTTGTTAAACTATTCTGTAAAGTTGAAACCTAAAAACCTTCCTATCGTTTAAATTTGAGCAACTATCCTAGCATTTATCATACTTCATATAAATTTACAATCTACCAAATTCAAATATTGAAATATATTTCATGGGCTGTTGAAATTGTTTATTAAAATACACCTCAATGCTGATAATTAAACGATTTAAGAGCATATATCAGAGCATCCCCAGTCAATTGAATTATTATCCGGTAAAATAAGAAGATAACAGAATATAATCCGGGTCTAAAACGAGAATTGGGCCGCTGGGCTGGATTATTCCAGAGTTACTCCACAGATAAGCGCAGACAAAAATAATCACAATTCACGCAGAATCAGCACAAGATTTTATAGGGTATTTTTGGGGGAGGGAGCGATTTTATTATCCAGAATGGCTTTTTCCACCGATTGGATATATGCGAAAAAGCGGCGAGCGCGCGTCTCTCGCGAATCATCATTTTGCAAAGGTTCACTCAAGGCTGAATCTTCCCGCCAGTTGTAACTGCCGAGGTGTTTGTCGTTCATGAAATGATCAACATGCTTATCTTCAAACCACCACATACCAATGGATGAATATAACGCGAAACGGTTTTCTTTACTGCCAAGCAAATTAGTCCCCATGAAGCTGGTTGGGTTTTCAATCCCCAGGTAATCGACCAGGGTGGGCATTAAATCAACTTGTGATCCCAGACGCGCGTCGATTCCGGGTTTGATATTATTGGAGGGATCGATAATCAAAAGAGGGATACGGGACCGCTCCAGCCTGGATAAAGAGACGTGCGACATCTGATGGTCAGCCGTGATGACAAACAGGGTGTTTTCGAACCATGGGCGGGTTTTGGCAGAGTCAAGAAAATCTCCCAAAGCGGAATCCGAGAAACGCAACACGTCCCGCCATTCAACTTTTGATTCCGCATCAGATGGCTGTCGAGCGTCTGAAACGGGCAATGCGTAGGGTTCATGAAAACTTACGGAAAAAAAGCCCGCGAAAAAAGGTTTCTCTGAATGATCAATTTCCTTAAATAGTCGCTGAAAAGCAAGGTGGTCCCAAATCCCCCAAACTCCGTCTTCTGATGATTTATCCTGACTCAAATCCTCTTCCGCGAGTACTTTCAGAAATCCCTGACGTCTCGCGAAATTATGTATCCCCAGACTCCCCCGGAAAGCTCCGTGGATAAAAATCGTATTATAACCTTTCTCCGCAAGGATCGCGGGTAAAGGGGTCATCCGGTTCTGCTCCTCGCTGGACATCAAGAAGGCTTTTTTTGGTAGGGGCGCGATTCCGCCGAAGATTGCGGAGATACCTTCGACGCTACGCGAGCCCGCGGCCATAAAGTTCGTATAAAGCCTTCCCCGCGATGCCCAGCGGTCGAAGGCGGGTGTAGCATCCGACTCGGAACCATAGGCGCCGGTAGCCCATGCGGGCCAACTTTCCATAATGATCAGAACGATGTTTTTGCCCTTGCCCTTGCCAAAGAGCTGGCTTTTAGAAAGTGCGCGGTAAAAGGGATAATCCGGATTCAAAAATTGACCCGGACCTTCCGCCTGTCCGAACAGATTTTGAATCACCTGAGACGCGGTCTGATCGGGGACGACCTTTGTCCTTTTCAGTTGGGGCCCCCGCAGACTTTGCAGGACCGTAAAGGGCGCGTTTAGCGAAAGATACCCGAGCTCCAGGTTCACGCTTTGAAACGCGTGGCTTCCCATTAACGGCTTTGCCTGACTCCCACCCCTTCCGGAGACTATCAGTATCAAGCAAAAGGCAAAAACCTGAGCAGTCTTGCGCGGCAAACTCGTTGAGTATGTTGTCTCATGGCCGGAAAAGCGTATGTTTATTATGGCCCAGGTTAACGTTAAAAACGACAAAAACAACAAACTCAAAACGAATGGAAGTAAATAATCCGTTACCGCGAGTAAAAAAAGCGGACTCAAATCGTTTAGGATCGTAAAAAGCTCGAAGGTGAGCCGTCTGCCCACGGTGGGGTAGTAAAAAAGGTCGATAAAGGATACGACAAATGACGACAATAAGATGATATAAGTGAGCCCGTTGCTCAGGCAAAGCCAAACCGTCGAATACCTGAGTTTCTGGGGTAAGAGGAAAGTGACCAACCAAAGCAAGGCTAAGCTTTTGGCTAAAACGGACACATCAAACCGCAGACCATGTAACATCGCGAACGCGATTTCAACGGATTTGAATTCAGAGAATTGATTCCAGTAAAGCGACAGGAACGCGAAACGAAACAGCGTATAAAGACCGAGCCCCAAAAAAGATTGAGCCAGAAATAACTTAAAAGTTGGTCGGCTTAAAAAGGTTCGCGTTATAAAAGATGGCTTCATTGTGGTGTCTGTTGGTTCTTAGTCAACCAATAATGTCTGATTTTAAACGCGTAATATAGCCGCAGTCTCCTCTAATAACGTTCAAGTTATCATCTAAAGAGCAATCGG
>JAOUME010000150.1 GCA_029881655.1 Deltaproteobacteria bacterium
GAAACAGCGCCGACCCAGAGAATGTCATGATTGCCGTAAACATATCTCACCAGATGATGGTAGTGCCTTGAGGCTAAAATGCGGATGATCTTGTCGGGTTGGGGACCGCGGTCGAAAATATCACCCAGCACCACGATGCCGTCAAGCAGGATCTGCTGAATCGTATGGGATAGATGATAAACCAACCGGTTAGAAATGATCTCCTCTTCAAAAAGCTTATCCGGTACCGGCATCCCTGAAATCATTCGGACGATGTATTCCCTGAACTCCGGTAGGATTACGTCCTCCACCTTATAGTGAATATTGCTGAGTTTATAACGGATTACCTGCGTTAAACACAACAGGATGTCCTGGATATCCATCTTGATGGTATCATCTTTAAAAAAGTGATGTTTCCTGATGACCCGCGCCAGGTACTGAACTTTTTCATCGCTGAAGGTTTTAGGCAGGGCTTCCTTGCAGGTTTGGTACAATAAGCCGAACCTTCCCCTTAAGATCGATTTGAACCTATCGCCTTCGCCATGAAGATCGCTAATCCATAAGGTGGTTGGGATATTGGAACTCAACTGACTTTCCAGCCTCAACAATTTTTGAGAAATCGCTTCGACTTCGGCCGTGACGCTGGGTTTGATTTTTTTTATAATGAGCTTATTGAGCATGTCTTCATTTTCTATAATACTCTTTTGATATAAAATGGGTGGCCAGTCTTTAGTTCTTTGACTCATGGCTAAACTGTGATCTTCAAACCCTTTATCAGGCTAAAGACAAATGCAGAAAACGCACCGTGTATTTCATCGATTTTATCGCGTCATAAGCCATCAATCATAAGTTTAATAAAATCACTTTGTAATTATAGGTCAATTGGAGCTGATTGAAAAGCTATTTCAGGATCTACTGATAATCTGCGACAGGTATCACTAAAGGTATGGGTGGTTATTCTTTAGTTGTTAAGGTCAAATAAATCATTTGTCTTTTCGTAATGGATCGATTTTAATAAGATATAACAAGCTGGATTGATGATCGGCAAGCGATCAAAACGATCCGCAAGCTACGGAATCAATCTTATACCAAAAGGGCCATGCGACTTGTCGATTCTGAACAAATGAGAGAGATGGACCGCCACAGTATAGAGGACTTGGGGGTTCCATCTTTAGCACTGATGGAAAATGCTTCCCGTTCTTTCATCGCGGCAATCGAAGACCTGCTTAAGCAAAGCCGCCTGATTTTTGTGCTTTGCGGCAGCGGCAATAACGGCGGTGACGGTTATGCGATCGCGAGACAGCTGAAAAACCGGGAGTTGGATGTCGTGGCGGTGGCACTGCGGCCTCCAAAGTCCCCCGATTGCCTTAAGATGGCCAATATATTCAAGCAGTTTGGAGAGATTATCGAGCCGGATGAATTTTTCAGGCGGTCGCAATCGCTTGAAAAGGAGGATATACTGATCGACGCGGTGCTTGGAACTGGAGGCGATTCTCCGCTTAAAGAGCCGTTGGATGAGTTTATACGCCGAATCAACGAAATCAAGTGCCAAAAGGTGGCTGTCGATATTCCCAGCGGCATTCAGGCATCCACCGGCGATTTAATGGGGATGGGTTTAAGGGTTAAGCGCACGGTTACTTTCCAAAAGCACAAGGTTGGTCTTCATCTTAACCCCGGCAAGGCGTTCTCAGGTGAAGTGAAATGCGTGAATATCTCGGTCAGCGAGCGTTATAAAACCAAGGACAGGGCCTACTACCTGATCGATGAAAAGATGGCGCTGACACTTTATCCCAGGCGAGGAGAGGAGGCTTACAAAAACCAGTTGGGGCATCTGGCGACCTATTGCGGTTCAAAAAACACGCTTGGCGCGAGTCTCCTTGCCAGTTATGCGGGTCTTAAGAGCGGCGTGGGGTTGGTAACCCAGGCGTTGCCGCTTGAATTTCAAGAACTGTTTGTGTCAAGCTACCCGGAATTGATGAATTATCCTCAGGAGGAGATTGATCTAAAGTGGTTAAAGGGGTTTGACGCATTGGTTATTGGCTGCGGTTTGGGCAGGCAAGAGGAGAAGTGGCAAAAAATTGCCGGATTTCTAAAAGAGACGAGCATGCCGGTTCTCCTGGATGCCGATGTTTTTTACGGCTTGAAGAGCCTTGAGGATCTCAGGCCAGAAAGGCTGGTCTTGACGCCGCACCCAGGCGAATTCAAACGGCTCAGCGGATTTGATCCACCCAAGGACAATGGGGAGAAAATCAAACAGGGACTTGCGTTCATCGCATTGTATCCCGTCACCTTGGTTTTAAAGGGCGCGCCAACCTTGATTTTTTCTGCGGAGGGCGAAGTCTTTATCAACAGCACGGGCAATCCGGCCATGGCTACCGCCGGAAGCGGCGATGTCTTATCGGGTATCGTGGGGGCTTTTTTGGCTCGGGGCTTAACTCCGCTGAACGCGGCGATTTTGGGAGTTTGGGCGCATGGCATGGCCGGGGATTATTGCCGTATAAGGATGGGATCGGACGCGGTTACGGCAATGAGTCTGATCAGGCAGATCAAATACCCGTTGAAAAAACTGGAAGACGCCAAGGCCGCTCTGAACTGAGTTTAAGTAATCGCGGTCGGTTCTGGTTAGGCTCGATCCTCGGCTTCGAACTCTTCTTTCTTTTGCTTGATGATGTCCTCAAGTCTCTCCTTTTGAGCCAAAAGCTCGTCCAGGCTGGTATCGGTGCTGAATCTAAGTGGTCTGGGAAGGTTTTTGATCAACTCCAGCATTTGTTCGTGATTCTTGGCAACCATCATTTGCGCTGCGACACCCGCCGCAAGTCCCGCTGTCAGCCCGTAAAGAAAACCTTTCATAGAACTCCTTAAAAAGGGTTTATTTCAGCATTTTGCCGTAGATGAAAAAAGCGCCCAGATAGACCACGCAAATCACCACAAAAGTCGTTAAGATCGTTATTTCATGCGACATGGATTTTTAACTCCGTTTGGTTTGGATGAAATAGTTAGATTTTTTTAAAAAGAATCAACTATCTTTCATAAAGTTTAAGATTAAGGCCTGGAGCCAGATAAATCAAACGAAAAATTAAAATATTTTACTTGTCCGGAAGTAGGCGAAGGCGATGGATTCATTTGGTCGGCATGGAGATGATCCATAACGGAAAATTAGAGGGAAGGGGGGCTGTAAAAGCACGAGCGTGTGTTTGATCTTCCCCTCGGTTGATAGACACCTTATTTTCCATTAATTTGAGAACAGGAGGTGTTTAAATGAAACAAAAACAAAAAAGACAAAACTACACAAAAGAGTTCAAGTTGGAGGCTGTACGTTTGGCAGAGAACTCAGATCGACCAAAAAAAAAGGTTGCTGAGGAATTAGGGATTTCAGATTTGCTACTTTGCGGTGGTTGAAAGTTTTTTTAATTCATTAAAACAGGAGTGGCTACATCATCGGGAATTTGCCTCCAGAAACGATGCACGGCAAAGCATCTTCGAATATATTGAAGGATTTTGTAATCGTCATCGTTTACATTCAACTTTGGGGTTTAAATCCCCAGAGGAATATGAAATGCTAACGGCTAGCTAAGGTGTCTACGATTCTGGGGGAAGCTCATTAAAACTCCCCATATGGGTAGAGGTTCCTGAAACAGAAATATTTAAATGCTTACTTTTTCCCCAGATCTCCCTTTCTAGCAAAAAGTCGATGAACATTAAGTTTAAGCTGGAATTAAATTGCCTAATACTCTTTTGCAGGTGATTAGAGATGGTTTTACTTAAATTGACTTCCTCTAGCCCTGCTGTATTGGTGATGGTGAATTCGGATCTGCTTTTCATGACTGCCTCCCGAATAGCTTGAAGGTTTACGAGTACTCAAATTGGTAATCTTCTATTCGGAACTGCTCGCTAGTTATTTAGCAAGTGACCGCACAAAATTGAGATAGAGTGATATGAAGGACATTCTTGTACACCAAGAAAGAATTTTAGATATGTTCTTTTCAAGAGCATAAATTTGTCTTGGGTGCGGTAAGGGGGGGATTGAGCGAACGAGTCGCGGATGTGCCTGATTGAACCGTATTTCTACAGTTTCCTGCTGTATCTAAAATGTTCTCGAGAGTCTATAAAACATGTTTTTTACATGTTATTACTTTCTTTATAGATCTGTATTACCCTGAGGCTTATTCTTTTAAATAAGATTTTGTGAAAGCAGTATTTTCTAAATCAGTTTTAAACAAATTTAATATATCTAAAACTTTTGATGACAGTTCCATGAAATCACCCTGAGAAATTTGTTTGTTTTCTCCATGGGAGATTTCATTTCGCTTCTTCAGTAAATGTAGATCAATTAAATTACTGTAGTGTTTGTATTTTGTGTGGTCTATGCCTATAGTATTGGTAATATTTTCAAATAGATCCGAGTTTAGGTTGGAGTCTGTTTTTATCGCACCGTCAATTTGAAGAAAAGCTTTTTCATTTAGTCGATTAGTCAGGAGGTCTATGGCAGAATTAGCAACATGACTTTGTTTTGTTTCAAGTATTTCGGAAATGTGTCGCGTAATAGCTAAATATATAAAGCAGGTTTTAAGAGATTTTAGTTCAATTTTTTGACTATTGATAAAAGATAGTAGGAGTTTGGATGATTCTTTTATTGCTCCTTCCCAATGTGCATAAAGTAATGGGATGCCGGCTCTCAATAGGGTTTTGTCTGGTAGGCCACCCTTCGTCGCAATAAGTACCCTACAATTCAGGATTTCTTTTTTACGCCAACCAAAGCAATTATCGAGTGCATTTGAAAAATCATCAAAAGTTCGAATTTTCATACTTAAAAATTTATCAGTTTTTTTGCAATTGGTAATAACTTGCTTAGTCGTGCTTTACCGCTAATACCCATGCCACTATTTTTGGTGAAATCTGGATTATTCCATAACTCTATAACTTTATCTCTAATAAGCAGACCCCTATCTGACTCCTGCATGGCACTTAGTTTGTCAATATTAAAAGAAATACAATGCGTTATTATTTCATATGCTGATAATAAAAATTTTCCGTAAAATTTGGTCCCATTCCATTTTTGAAAGGCATTAACCCCCAGGGCACTGCTAATAAAACTAAAAGTTTGCAGAAAAGTGTCATATTCATTTTCATAAGGAAACTGGCTGTTACTGGCCATTTCAATTAAGGCATTATCAAGATACTCATGAACGTCAAGTGAGCTTTGATAAGGAATGTTACGAAAGGCAAAAAATCGGATTAATAGTTCTGTGTCAGTTTGGTAGCTTTTTGACCTGTCAGATAGTTTCATACTACTGGTGAAAACATCTTGAATGCGGCAATTTTCCAGCCAATCTTGGAATTCGGGATTTATCATTCTTGCAACGCAGTTGCGGACCTCTTGTTCGCTTAGAGGACTACCACCTGTATTGAGTCTTTGAAAAAGTTCATACTTTGCTTTTGGTCCACTGCCAGGTTTTAGAATCTCTACTCGAATTCTTGTCCTTTTTAAGCTTCTTTTCAGGTCTTCCCCTAAGCCAGTAGAGTCATCTTCAGCGTCCCATCTTTTATTATTTAGTGATGGCGCTAGTTTGGTACCTTGTAGGACTGTAGCTGGCAATAGCTGACCATCAGCATCTTTTAAATGGCCTGTAAATTTTAAAATTGTAGAGGTACGTTGCAGGCCATCAATGATTTCCCATGTTCCTGAATCATCTTGGTGTACAAATATGGGAGGTGTTGGGATTTCTATTAATAAAGATTCAATAAAACTAGTTTGTTGCCACTCTTCCCACCGAAACAATCTCTGATATGCTGGTGAGATAATTATATCACCATCTCTATAAAGATTGATCAATTCACCAATGGACATTTCATAGCCATCAGAATTGATATTTTGCTTAGCTTTTTCTAATTCTTCAATGAGTGACATAATACCTCTATATGTAATAATTTCTTAAAATGATTACCAAATTTATTTATTAAGTACAATCAAAATTGCTTTCCTTAGTAAGTGGCATGGTGTAAAAATTTCATAAATTAATTATAGTTAAATGAAGTGGCCCCCTTTGAGTAGACAATTTTCTCTTGTCTTTAAGGTGTGCTAATTTAAATAAACTTGCTCAGGTGTTTGATACCCAAGAGCCTGATGGAGCCTTTCCAGATTATAAAACTTGAAATAATAATCAAGACCTTTTTTCAGTTCTTTAATTTTGTCATAGCCATTTAAAAAAATATCTTCATATTTAACCGAACGCCAAAGCCTTTCAGACCGGGCATTATCTGTCGCACTACCCTTGCCATCCATACTGATTTTAATATCTTCTTTTTCCAAGATGCCCGTAAAAGCATCTGATGTGAATTGCGAACCTTGATCGGTGTTAAAAACCTCAGGTTTTCCCGTTTCAATAGCCTCATTTAAGGCTTCTATACAAAACCTTTGATCCAAAGTATTGGATAATCTCCATGAAATGACATATCGGCTATACCAGTCAATGATTGCGGTTAAGTAAACAAATCCGTGCTTTAAGCGAATATAAGTGATATCCGTACTCCAAACCTGGTTGTTCCTTTTAATTTTCTTATTCCTCAATAAATAAGGATAAATCTTATGCCCCGAAATTGGATCACTCGTTTTAGGGCCGGGGTAAATTGCTTTTAAACCCAGTCTTTTCATGAAAGTCCTAGCCTTTTTTCTTCCAATTGAAAATCCTTTTGTTTTCTTTGCTTTTGACATTTTGCGAGTCCCATAGAATGGAGTCCGCAAATATTGCTGAATGATCCTATCCTCAAGATCCGTTTCATCGGCCTTCTCTGTCCATTTTTTATAAAACCCTGATCTGGAGATGCCTAAAAGCTCACATTGTCTTTTGATCGATACTGCCGTGTTTCCTGGCTCTATGTGGGACTTTTTATTATCA
>JAOUME010000024.1 GCA_029881655.1 Deltaproteobacteria bacterium
GTCTTTTACGGTGGTTTTGACCAGTCAGCCAACCGCGGATGTGACGATTGCGCTCTCATCGGATAATCCGGCCGAGGGAACGGTAATGCCGGCCAGCCTGACTTTCACCTCCCTTGACTGGAGTACGGCTCAAACCGTAACCGTCACCGGAGTCGATGATATTCTCATCGATGGGAGCCAAAGCTATAATATCATTACCGCTGCAACGGTTAGTCAGGATGCGGATTATAACGGGATTAACCCCGATGATGTGGCGGTGACCAACGTGGATAATGATTCCCCCGGCATGCTGGTTGGTAATATCAGCGGCGATACAACTGAAGCCGGTTCAACAGCGACCTTTACTGTCCGTCTGGCTACGGGACCTGCGGCGGATGTGACGCTTTCAGTGTTATCGGATAGTCTTTCTGAGGGAACAGTATCTCCCGCCAGCCTGACTTTCACATCGGCAAATTGGAGTACGGCTCAAACCGTAACGGTCACCGGAGTCGATGATTTTATCGCGGATGGTGATCAGGCTTATCAAATCTGGATCGATCCTTCCGGGAGTGTGGACGCCTCATATAAGACGCTGGCAAACATTCAGGTTCCGGTCACCAATCTGGATGATGATGTAGCCGGATTCTCGATTTCCGCCGGATCTGGCAATACGACCGATAACGGTGGAACAGCCAGCTTCTCGGTCAGTCTGACCAGTGAGCCTACCAGCAATGTTACTGTTAATGTCAGCAGCGATAATACAGCCGAAGGAACGATTGGTATAACGAGCCTGACCTTTACTCCTGCGGACTGGGCAGGGACTCATTTAGTGATGGTTACGGGTGCAGGTGATAATTACGCTGACGGTGATCAGTCCTATAATATCGTCCTGGCAGCTGCGACTTCGCTTGATCCGGTTTATAGCGGTATGAATCCCCCCGATAAGCCCATGATCAACGAAGATACTTTTGTTTTAAAAATGCCCGATACGGGTCAGACCAGCTGTTTTGATCAGGCTGGGACGTTAATAACCTGTCCTGCCGCTAATCAGGTTTTGGAGCAAGACGGTACTTATCCGAAGAATCCCCTGTCTTATACCGATAATGGGGATTTGACGGTGACCGATAATAATACGGGGCTGATGTGGCAAAAAGATATTGACGCTACGACCAGGGGCTGGAATACCGCGGCAACCTATTGTACTAATTTGGCGACGGGTGGATATAATGATTGGCGCCTGCCTGATATCAGGGAATTGGTCTCGCTTGTTAATTTCCAGAATATGAACCCCGCGATTTCAGCGGCTGATTTCCCCGGTACGGCTTTGTCGAGTTATTGGAGCAACACGACTCATGCGGGTAATCCGGGTAGTGCGCTGACAGTGTCTTTCGCTGCAGGTGTTAAAAGTTTTCAGACGAAACCAACCCCTCTTAACGTCAGGTGTGTCCGAGGTGTTCAAGTCTTGACTCCCGCCTTTGTGGATAACGGGGATGGGACCATCACGGATAACACCACCGGATTGATGTGGATGAAGGATGATGATGCCACAGGTCCGCAAACCTGGGAAACCGCTGTTCATACCTGCGGTGCCGCATTAGGGTATTTCGATTGGAGGTTGCCGAACATCAAGGAGCTGCAGACAATTATAAAAGAGTCGCAGATAGCTGCCCCTGTTATTGATTCTGCTTTTTTTCCAACTGCCGCCGCGGACTATTATTGGTCCAGTACGAACAATATGGGGCTGACAACTGAAGCCTGGGCAGTGTGGTTCCAGGATGGAAAAGCGCTTAATAAGCCAAAAAGTGCTCTATACAGAGCCAGGTGTGTGCGGTTGTAAGCAACAACCTATCGTTAAATCGTGAGTTTGGGTGAAGGGGTCTCTGTAAAAGGAGACCCCTTCGTTTTTATTTATTTTATGAACGGCTCGGTTTATAGGCTTGCTGTGCGATCCTTTTGTAAGATTCAGGTCGATGGATCTGATAACCAATCTTGTGCCTGAGCGATAAGTTCAGAATAGTTCTTAACAGGATGAATCTCGTGGCCGTTTTTGGCGAGGTAGCGAAAAAAGGTGTCCTGTCTTTTAGCGAACCGGCAGATGGCGGTGTAGAGCCGGGACTTCATTGTTTCAAGTGGAATTTCGCCGGTCAGATAAAGACAGATCCATTTGTATTCCAGCCCGTATTTAAGCAGTTGTTTGGCTTGAACCCCCTTTTTTAATAGCCCTTCGACCTCTCCGATCATCCCGGCCCTGAAGCGTTCCTCCAGCCGGATTTTGATTCTCGATCTGATCTCGTTTCTGGGCAATTCAAGTAAAAATATCCGGTGGCTGAAATGATCGCTATAGGTTCCCGGGTTTTGGCGGGGGGTCGTCTCGCTGGTTTTCTTTTCCAGAGTGCGGGCCATGCGGCGGAGGCTGTCCTTTTCCCAATCCCGCTCCTCCCAGAGACCCTGTTCTTTGAGTTTTAAGTAGAGTTCAGACCGTTCCAGTTTTTCCAGTTGTTCGGTCAGGAGCGGATCGGAGGGCTTTTCGTCAAAGGCGTAATCCTCGATCAGGGCTTTGAGGTAATGCCCAGTTCCTCCGCAGATGACGGGTAATTTATTTCTGGCGGTGATCTGCCCCAGAGCCTTGATGGCCAGGGATTGAAAGCTTGAGACCGAAAAGGGCTTACCCGGTGGGGTAATATCGATAAGGTGATGGGTAATGGTTTTATACTCCGAAAGATCCTTGCCTGTGCCGATGTCCATGCCTTTGAACACCTGACGGCTGTCGCAGGAGATGATCTCCCCGTTTGCCTCAAGGGCCAGCCTGACAGCCATGGCGGTCTTTCCTGTTGCGGTCGGACCCGCCAGGACAATGATTTTTTTCTTGGGCGTCATGGGCGGGAGCCGTGTTTCACGTGAAACAATTTATCACGGGAGCGAAAATAATTACCCATTCCTAAGGCCCCACCTCCTTTTTAAGTAAAAGATACTCCTCTTTAATCGCAGGGAAAGTCCCAGACCGCATTTCCACTTCAAGCTTAGCTATAAAGGCCCGGGCCTGACTCTTTTGCCGGTTCTCGAGGTGGTGGCGGGCCAGCCTCAGGAGGATTTCCTGCCTCTTTTTGTGGGTAGTTTTCGGATGGTAATAAATCCTCAACAGCGTCCTCAGGGAAGACGCGGTGTCTCTTTGTTCGGTTTGGATATCAAACAGGAGACTCAGCGATTCCAGATAGACCTTCGAGTCCGGGTAAAGCGAAAGCTCATTCAGCCTTTCGGCGGCCTCGACTGATTTGCCCAGACCGTGAAAGTTTTTGGCTTCGAGCAGCAAGGCCTCCATCTTGACCGGCAGGGGCGCAAGATCGGTGTTGACACCCCTTAGTTCAAGATTGGATTCCTCGAACTCCTCAAGCTGGTTTAAGCCGCGCGCGAGGTTGTACCTCAACTCGTCCTGCCTGTAAGGCTGCGCCCGCGAGAGATGTTCCCTTAAAACACTGTTCACTTCACGAGCCTCTCCGATTTTCAGGCCGCATCTCGCCAAACCGATCAGACGGTCACTCCGCTGGAATTCATTTTCAGGACCCGGCGGATTTTGGGCGACCTCGTAGCATTTCCGCTCAAGCCCGTAACTGAAAAGCAAGCCGATTCTCTTAAGGTAGGCCTGGGAGCGGCGGTAGCCGTTTCCTGCAATATAATCACGGAGCAAATCATCGGCCAGAGCGGTCTGCTGTCTCTGGTAGCGATGATCGACCAAAAGCTGGGTCAGATTGTAGCGGGCCTCCTCGCTGAGTTCGTCTTTAAGCAAAAAAGCTCTTACTTCGTCCTCAAAAGCGTCCGAATCGCCGTAATTGAGAGTCGAGAGAGCGATATTGTATAGAATCAGGCTTTTCTTAGAAGAATCGTCCGTCAGACCAAGGGCCTTGAAGAACTGGTTCTTGGCCAGAGCGTACTGTTTTAAGCTGAAATAGGCGTCCCCAAGGCTTAGGTAGTAGAGCAGACGCTTATTTGGATCGGCGGTCTTGAGCAGCAGGGGTTTAACCTGCTCGGTCAAAAGCTCAAATTGCTGATTGGCAAGCCACACCTCCAGTCTCAACTCGATTAACTGTCCGCCCTCGAAGGCTCTCTCCTGGATCGACTTCAAGGCGTCCCGCTGTCTTTCAAGCCCCAGCAGGGACTTGATCTGGAACTCATAGGCCTCATCGCTTAACAGCGCGGGGTTGGCTTTGATCTGATCAAGGATGCTCTGGTAATTTCCGCCGCGGTAAAGGGCTGTCAAAACCCGGATGAAGTCGCTCACGGCGCCTGTATGGCTAAAGCGTTTTGAAAAAAGATCGAAGGCTTCACTGTAATCCTGTTTCGCTAAAGACAGATAGCCGAGCATGAAAAGGATTTCGTTTTGAATCTCCGGGGGGAATTGTTCCGGCTTGATAAGCTTCGCCGTCTCATACGCCAGGGATTGCTCGCCGCTCTGATAAGCCGTGTAGAGCAGATGGTAGCGGATCAATTGCTCCCTTTCATTGGGTCCGATTTGGAGAATTCTCTTAAAAATGATGGCGGCCAGCGAGTATTCCTCAAGTTTGAGATGGGTGAGCCCCAGATTATACTGAACCATCCAGTTGAGCTGGTTGGCGACTTTATCGTCCAGAATTTGCTGATAAACTTCCTTGGATTTAGAGTATAGTTTGTTCTCGAAGAACTGATTGCCGCTGATCATGTTCAGATAAAAAGGGGTTCTGGGGAGATCGCCCCTGATATTGACGACCTTCCCGTAAAGCCCTGGGATCGATTTTATTTCAGCCAGGTGGGATCTAACCTGAAAGCGGATATAGATTCCGAATCTCGAGTCGTCCTTTAGCGTTTCGATAATGGGGGCGATTTTATTCCAGTCTTTGTTTTGAATATGAATCAACGCTTTCAGATAAAGGATTTCCTCATAATAGGGGTTGTCTGGGTGGATGTGACTATCCCGCAAAATAGCGAGGGCGGAGCGGTAATCCTTGTTCAGATAATACAGCCACGCGATTTTTCTAAGACGTTTTTCCTTTTCGGGATAACGGTAATCTATCCTGTCCGCCTGCAGATAAAGCTCCAGGCTCCGCGGGTATTGAGCCTGTTCATAAAGGACCAAGGCGTTTAAATCGAGGACATAGGGATAAAGCGGGGCTTGCACAAAGCCTGTCTGGTTAAATCCCTCTAAAAATTCACGGGCCGTTTCCCACTGCCGGAGTTCGATTAAATTGACCAAATAAAGGAAACTCAATCTAAAGCCCCATAAAACCGGAAGCCGGGTCCGCTCAAGTTCATCAAAAAGCGGCACATTGCCGTCGAAATCCTTTAAGCGGGTATTGGCAAGTATTGCCAGGTAAAAGGCCTCCATTTTGATGGCCGGGTCCCGAGAAAAGGTCATTTTTTCGGACTGAGCAAGACAATCCGAAAGCTCACTTTTTCGGCAGGCAATCCAAGCCGATAAAAGCCGCGAATATTCATAAACCGGAACTTTACTGGGATTGATTTTCTCAATCAGCTCTATGGCCTCATCGAGCTTGCCTAAACGCGTTTTCACGATGGCCGCCTGCAGATAACCCTCACTGCCGTAAAACAGAGACGCCAAGACGGGAGAGAACCGGGAGAGCCAACTCAGCTGGATATTCTGCGGCATCCCCTCTGGCAGGGGCAGATCATCGACTCGAAATATCGGAAGGAAGGGCTCTTTCACGGTGTGGGGCGCCAGCGGGCTGAATTGATGATCTGGCAACGGGGTAAGTTTCGAAGCTTCCTCAAAGGAAGAATGAATAATGACTGGATGCGGAGCCAGCAGCATTTCATCGGCAGATAGCCTAAAGATGAAAACCAGGCTGAATATACCCGATAAGAACAACCGCAAGATGAAAGTAGAAAAAAAGTCTTTTGTCCGCATTGGGTAATATCCAAAATTAATTAAGGTTCGACTGTCTTGAATTCCAGGTTAGAATAGCCAAATTAAAAGGGTTTATCAATTCAATAAGCGAACTTCACAGTTTTGTCAGATCAGGTTTTACAGCCGGCTCGTTCGTGTTTTCAAAAAACAGATACATCGGGCATTTTAGCGGATCAACCCTCGATATTTCGTCTCTATCAATTGACGCTTTTCATTTCTGGTAAAATAATCTAAGTTTATGTTAATAAGTTGTCTTGGGAAATAATTACGGCAGTTGGTCCGTGTGTGAGTCTCGGAGTCAGTCTGTCAAATTCATAATAAAGTCTAAAAAATGTTAAAGATCGGAGAATTTTTATTTAAATTGCGGGATTATACCCCTATCCCTTTTGTCGTGATCGTGGTGATTTACGCGAATGTTACTTTAGAAAGCCTTTTGATTGGCGTTTGCCTTTCAATTATAGGTGAGATTATTCGGATTCATGGGGTTGCCTATATCGGCGGGGTTAGCCGGACAAGGACTTTCAGCACGGGACAGAAGCTAATTACGGGAGGCCCTTTTTCCAAGGTCAGGAATCCCCTTTATATCGGGAATTTGTTATTAAGCCTTGGAGCGATAATCGCGTCTAATGTCCAGCATGATTTAACACCAAATGCTCCTTATTACTTCTCGGCCATTTTTATCTTTTTCTTCTTTCTGCAGTATTATTTGATCATTTTTTGGGAAGAGAGCATTTTAAAAACCAATTTTGGCACAGAATTCGAGGAATATCTTAAAAAGGTCCCCAGATGGATACCCAACCCCTTAAACAAGAATCTTAGCTCGGAGGAGGTCTCTGGAGACTACAGTAAAGCGATCAAATCGGAAAAAAGCACTTTAATCGCCATTTTTCTACTATATATTTTGATTTTATGGCGTAGCGGGTGGTTTACGGCTTAGACCGAAAACGAGCGCGATGAAATCGGACCTATTGATTAAATATTGAATTTGAACAAAAAGATGAAACAGATCAATCTAACGAAAGATATCGTGTTTGGCGGCGACAAGCCTCTATTGATGGCTGGAAATTGTATTTTGGAAGACCGTGAGACGGCCTTTAAAACTTGCGAATTTTTAAAAAAACTCGCGGCCGAGTTGGACGCGCAATATGTGTTCAAGGCCAGCTATAAAAAGGATAACCGATCTTCAGTGGAGTATTTTACCGGTTTGCCACTGGATCAGGCTTTAAGGATATTCGAGGAGATCAAACAGGAATTTGATGTTCCGGTCGTAACCGACGTGCATTATCCAAGTGAGCTGAATGAGGGCGTGGCGGAGGTGATCGATATTTTACAGGTCCCGGCCTATTTGGCCATGCAGACAGAGTTGGTGATGGCGATTGCCCGGACAGGAAAAACCGTGAACCTCAAAAAAGCCCAGTTTTTACATCCCGAGGATATGAAGAAAGTCTGCGCCAAGGTCGAATCAGCCAATAACACCAATATCCTCCTTACCGAAAGGGGAACCTGCTTTGGCTACCGCGATATGGTCGTTGATATCAGGGCGCTTCAGATCATGAAGTCGTTCGGATATCCGGTGCTTTATGATGCGGGGCATTCTATCCGTAAATACGGGGTTCCAAGCAGCGACCCCAAAGGTGGCGCCAAGGAATACCTGGATTCGCTGATGCCGGCTTGCGCCGCTGTTGATTTGGCAGGGTTGTTTATCGAAGTGCATCCAGAGCCAAAAAGAGCTTTGTGTGACGCGGCCAGCCAGCTGGATTTTGATGAAGCGAGAACCCATCTAACCCGTTATTTCCAAATCGCGCGATTCGTAAAGGACTTGGCAAAATAAATGAAATCGATTGTGATTCTCCCGGCCAGGATGGGTTCCGAGAGGCTTCCCAACAAGCCCCTATTAAAGATCGAAGGCAAGAGTATGATTCGCCTCACGGTCGAAAAAGTTCTCTTAAGCGGACTCAGCCCGGTCGTGGTCGCGACGGATTCGCCCTTAATCGTCAAGGAGTTTGAAGGGGACAGGGAAGTGGTTTGCGTCATGACTTCGCCGGATCACAGCTGCGGCACCGAAAGGGTTTTAGAGGCTTATGAGAAGGTTTCCAGTGATTTGGGCCAGTTTGATTTCATCATCAATGTCCAGGGGGATGAGCCTTTTATTGATCCGGAGTTGCTCAAAGGATTACCGGCTGAATTATTAAAGAGAAAAGACCGTGCCGAATTCTTCACGACGGTTACGGAGCTGCCCGAGTCCGAGCTCACTGATAGAAACGTCGCCAAGGTTGTGCTGGACTTAAAGCAAAATGCTCTGATCTTTACCAGGGAGCCCCTTGAAGGCGCCTATAAGCACACATCAGTTTATATCTATACGCCGAAATTCCTAAAAACTTTTTGCTCTTTAGAGCAAACCCCATTGGAAACAAAATACAGGTTAGAGCAGATGAGGGCTTTGGAGCATGGTTTTAATTTAAACTGCATACCTCTTCCCTATGACGCGATTTCGATCAATACCATCGAGGATCTTCAGAAAGCGGGGATTGATAATTTCGAGTTATTTACCTAGCCAAAACGGCGTCATTTTCCACCATCTTCAAATAATAAATTGAGCATGTTTCAGCGGATCGGTATTATCGGAGGACTTGGTATAATGGGATCGATGTTTGAGGGGCATTTTAAATCCCACGGCATCGACGTTCTCATCAGCGACAAGGAAGACCATGCCCAGGAAAAGCATCTGGTACTGGAATCGGAGTTGATCATTATCAGCGTTCCCATCGAAGAGACCACCAAGGTAATCCGCAGGATCAAGCCCTGGTTGACGAACCACCAACTGCTTTCTGATTTTACATCGGTGAAAAACAAGATTGTTCACGAAATGCTGGAAACCGAGGCGGATGTCATATCCTGTCATCCGATGTTCGGCAGGCTTGCTGATGTAAAGGGACAAAATATCATCTTACTGCCGGCTAGACCCGGGAAATATCTGTCCAAGCTAAAAAGGCTTTACGCTCTATTGGGTTTAAACGTGGTGGTGATGGAGGACTGGGAAAAACACGATGAGTCGATGAGTGTGATCCAGGGGTTGATGCATTTTATCCACATCGTCTTCACCCAGACCTTAAAGTCAAAGAACGTGGATCTGAATGCCCTGCTTGAGATTTGCAGTCCGGTGTACAAAGCCAACTTCGCTTTCGCCTGCAGGATTCTCCAGAGGGACCCCCATCTTTACACCCATATTTTAATGGATAATCCTGAAAACATATCGGTGCTTAACCGTTTTATATCTCAGGCGCATGATTCTTTAAAATTGATTCAACAAAAGGATGAAACCACCTTTGAGAAGCATTTTTTGGAATACCGTGAATTTTTAGGGGACCTGACGGATGTCTTTAGCGAACAAAGCGATTTCCTGATCGACCAATTAAAGAATTTCCATTCGGACCAACAGCATAAAAAAGAGTAAATAAAATTATCTATTAACCCCCTGTCATTTGCTTAAAGGGTCTGGCGAGTAGGCCCGCATATGAAAGCGGAATAAGAACAATCATCAAACAAAAGGGGAAATATGACTCTTGATGAAATAAAAAATAATTATCTTCTTGTGTTGAAGCGAATCAAAGTTATCATGGAGTTTCTTTGAATTACCGGAAAAAAGACTTGAGTTAGAGAAGCTTGAGAAAATAACCTCCGAGGAGACTTTTTGGAAAGAGGCTCCTGAGGATCAAAAAGAACCCCTGAAAAGGATTTCGAATATCAAAACCATACTGGATAAATGGAAGCGGATCGAAAGAATGAATGATGACGCTCAATCCGCTCTTGAGCTGCTTGAAATAGAATTTGACCCTGATATGGCCAGCGAAGTCGAATCCCTGCTCGCAAAGCTTCAACCACAAATCCGGTTTTTCGAGTTAAACCATCTTCTGGGTGGTCCGCAGGATAAATACGGCGCGATATTAACCATCAATTCGGGAGCCGGAGGGACCGAATCGATGGATTGGGCGCAGATTCTTTCGAGGATGTATAAGAGATGGTGTGAGGAAAACGATGTAAAGGTCAGCACTCTCGACTTCCAGCCGGGTGAGGAAGCAGGTCTTAAATCGATCACTCTGAATATCGAGGGCGATTACGTCTATGGGAAGCTTAAAACGGAGGTGGGAGTTCACCGTCTGGTTCGGATTTCACCATTTGATACCAATAAAAGGCGGCATACCTCCTTCGCTTCTGTTTTCGTCTATCCCGATATCGCAGACGATATCGAGATCGAGATCAATGAGAGCGATCTAAGAATCGACACCTTCCGTGCCAGCGGAGCCGGGGGACAGCATGTCAACACCACAGATTCGGCGATCCGCATAACCCATATCCCCACCGGTACCGTCGTCCAGTGCCAAAACGAAAGATCCCAGCACAAGAATAAATCGACGGCGCTTAAGATATTAAAAGCCGCATTGTTTGACAGGGAGGAAAAGCTTCGTCAGGAAGAAATTGATGAACTCCACAACCAGAAAAAAGATATCGCCTGGGGTAGCCAGATCCGTAGCTACGTCCTTCATCCCTACCAGATGGTTAAGGACCACCGAACCGGGCATGAAACGTCTAATGTGAATTACGTTCTTGATGGAGGGTTGGATGGTTTTATCGAAGCGATGTTGGCTGGGAAAAAGATTAAAAAATAATCCGTGTATTATCTGTTGAAGCTTGAGGACTAGCTGTTTTTTCGTATAAAAGGAAAAGCGCCGTCACGGTAATAAAGATAGGGGTCCAGGAGCAGGTTTTCTTTCAATTTCCCAATATATTCTCTTGTTTCACCCTGGGCTCGCCTGAAAGACCAGAGCCCCCCCACCCTGTTTTGATAGATTTCAAGCTTACCGAAATCAAAAAAGAACCGCTGGTTTTTCCTGTTCATATAGAGGACCTGTGGTAAAAAATCGATATTTTCCGCTTCACTTTGCACGAGGATTTTGTTCCTGTCCATTTCCAGGGAATACTGAATTCCTTCACTAGGATACCAAAACGGGCCCTCATTAAAAAGTCCTGTCAAACCAGATGAAAACTGATTTCTGATCGGAGTGAGCATGTCGCCGTTACGGCTCAGCGAACCGCTCATGTTTTTAAGTAAAGGAGCCTTAAAGTCGATAAACTTCTCATAGCGGTTCAGACTGTAGGTTTGACTGATGAGTCTGACACCGATGGAGTTGATCGAATAAAACATCAAATGACTTAGGTCCTGATTTGGATCGTAAACGATATCCTCGACGCTGAATGTCCGTGTTTGATAATCGATTTGCGCCGTAAGTTTTTTCTTGGCGTTTGAGGTATTGAACTGGATTTCCAGAATCATCCGGTCGGTTAAGGGGATCTGGTTTTTTAACGTCTTAAACTGAAAATCAATTTTTCCGGCCAGTAGAACCAAATACCATTTTCGCAATTCCCCATTGACTTTCGGATGATCGGGAGCCAACGTTTGCGCCTGCTTAAGCCTTTGGTAGGCCAGCTTATACTTTTCTTGACCCAAATAATTGTCGTACCGGGCCAAAAGGCTTTCGGCGGTATGTTTGGCGGTCCTTAAGTAGCCCAACTTGTAATTATCGTTAGAGGGAGATCTGGTGAAGGCTCTTTGGTATTCGATATTGGCCTCTTCGTAGCGTTTTTCTTTCTCCAGATTTCTTGCTATGTGATAATTGTAGTTGCAACTGACTACAGCAAAAAGAGCGATAAAAATAATGACTAAATTTGTTATCGAGTATTTCATAAAACAATTTTTCCTATTTAATAAACAACGATCAGGTTCTTCCAGAAGCCTCTATATTTCAACAGGGTTTTCGTGAAGATACCCTGCTGATACTGATAATGGTCTTCGTTTGAGGTTGGCCAGATCCAGGGATTGATCCCAGCTAGCCTCTTAAGATAAGGTTGCGCGGCCTTTTTGTCCAGTCCTTGGTTCAGGGCCAGGATTAAATAGGCGGTATCGCTGATCATGTCGAGGTTTAAGGCGTCCATGGCGGCCTTGGTGACGAAGTCCGGATTTTTGCCCATCAAAAAATAACATTCAGCCAGCAAGCTGTAGAGCCGGGCTACATTGGGGTATTTCCTGAGCGCTTTCTTCAGCTTCCGTTCTGTCTCCTCCAGCATCTTATCTTTCATCTCAGTCGGCTGCTTTTCAGCGTACTGAATCATCATTTCGGCAAGTTGAGATATGATAATATGGTGGGAATAGGGTGTTATCATTTGATTGAGCTCTTTAATATCTTTCAAGGTCGGTTGGTGTTTGCCTGAAAAAGCAACTGCCTTAAGACGGTAAAAAACGATTGTTTTGGGGATATTAGGCTTCAAAAAGGAGTTCAAGGGATTTGAGCGGTAACCAGGTTCGATCCAACTGCCGATCCTTTGCGAAAGATAATCAATACGCTCAGGCAGATTTTTGAATTCAAAGTCTTCCTTGAATGTTTTTTTATATACTTTGCCATCTTTCACTCTGGTGACGTGCGCGATGATCTGCCCATATTTAAGGACTTTTTGAAAGCTGCCGCCGATCAAGATGTTGGTAAAAGCGTTGATGGGCTTGGTTTTTTTCGTTTTGAGGTGCCAAAGACGAAGGGCGCTGTCAGAGTTGAAATGCCAATCAGTGTTGTTTTTATAATTCGCGGTTAAGCGGTCTTTGATATAAAACCCGATCCAGTCTTCATCGGAACTCATCCGGCTATTCACAAAGGGTGGGATGGCCACCGTTTCGGCCGCGATGACAACCTTTGAAAGAAGCAAAAAGAACAGCAATAAATACCCTATTCTCTTACTTGGATCGGCTAGGCCCCATGAGACGAAATTCATTCATGCGGGTGGTGATAATGCGTTTCATTTTGCTCGTGGATCGGCTCATCGATGATCTGAGGTTCTTCTGGATCAACCCCGGGTTCATAGTGCGGCTGTGACTCCTGAAGGGGTTCCGGTTGTTCGGGAGCCCGATTAGCCACAGGCTGCTCGGATTCATGGTAAGACTCCTGTGGCTGGCTATGCTCGCTTTCATGGTATTGTTGATGAAACGTTTCTGCCGGCGGCTCAGGAACCTGTGCTGCTTGGGGTGGTTGCAGGGATTGAGGTTTGACACTCTCTTCCTTATCATCCATCTGCTCAAAGTTTTGAAGAAGCTGTTGAAATTTTTCTTCGTAAACCTTTTTTTCCTCTTCCAACTCACGCACCCTATTTTGGAGATAGTTAATTTTTTCAACCGCACCCCTGATCTTATTTTCCAGTTGGTGAATAATTTCCATTATTTCTCCTGTTTATGTAATTAATGAGGGTTTTTATAATTTTTGTTTTAAATAATACTGTTTGATAACTTTTGTCAAAAGGAAGCGCAAGAAATTTATGAAGTAAATTGAATATCCAAAGTTTTCAACATCGAATCATTGTATTTTATGGGTATGAGAGTTCTCATCTCGGCCAAGATTCCTCCAAGCAAAGCCTCGGTTTTCTGTCTCTTAAGCTGATTTTCCAGTTCGACCAGTTTGCCGCTATCAGGTTTGATTTCCTGAAAACGGACTTGGCTTACGTGAACCAGAAACCGGCGGTTATTGTCCTTTAATAGTTTGACTTCACCTTTTTTCAGCTTGTAAAGATCATCTAAAAAACCGGCGCCAACTTTCAGTTCATTGGAAGTTGCCTGCGAAATCTTCAAAGTCGCCTTCAGCGGTTTGGTTTTGTGCTTCTTCGCACTTTGAAAAAGATCATTTTTGGTTTTGGTCTGCTCGGCTAATTTCATAGCCAAGTCATTTAACAAATTGTTTTTCTTGTCGCCGGTAAGCTTCATTTTGATCTGCTCCTTGACTTCATCAAAGGGCCTGACAGAAGGGTCGATGATCTTGGCGATCTCATAAACAATTGTTCCCTGGCCGCTGGGGAGTTCATAAAAACCCTTATCGTTTAATCCCTTGGCGGATAAGTTTTGGTACAGCATATAGGAAAAACCGATAGTTTCAAGGTTCGTCTGCTGATCGAAAGCTTCTGTCCTAAGAACCTTTTTTTCCAGAGACTGGGCTATTTGATCGAAGCTTTCGGTTTGGATTCGAGTTTCAATTTTTCTAACGAGATTGCCCAATCTTCTCTTCCCCTTAATATTTTTGATCTTCTCAGTGATCGTTGTCCTCGCTTCCTTGAAAGGGATTGTCCGGGCAGGTTGCTTCTGGATCAGCTCAACGATATGATATCCAAAGTTGGATTTGAATGGTTTTGAAATCTGACTTGGTTTTAGGCCTGAAACAACCTGATCGAATTCTTTGACGAAGGTTCCATATTCGGCCCAGCCTAAATCTCCGCCCTTATTCTTGGAGCCTGGGTCTTCGGAGTATTTTTTAGCCAATTTGGAGAATTGCTTTTTATTTTCCTGAAGTTGCTTATAAATACCTTGAATTTTAATTTTGGCGGCCTTGACGTCGTTGGAGTTCTCGTCTCCTTGAGCGCGGATGAGGATATGCCTTGAATGGTAAGAATCTTTCTTTGTAAATTCCGTATCCTTGTTTTTATCGTAATATCGATCGATTTCCTTGTCCTTGACTTGAACTTTACTTAGAACCTTATCTAAATCCAACTGGATATAGTTTAAAACAAATTGGGTTGCCTTTTTGAATTGATCGCTGTTTTTCTCGTAAAACGTTTTGACTTCCTCCTCGCTGATTTTGATGGGTTGAGTGATCAGGGAGGGCTTCATTTCGATGTAATCGATTAAAACATCAGTCTCCTTTCTGCGAATCTCATCTTGCAGGTATTGTTTGCTGATGGTGATGCCATCGCCTAAAAAACTGAAGTATTTGCGCATTAAAAGAGAGTCTCTTAGCTCCTTCTCATAGACAAGATTGCTGATGCGGTTTTGCTTCAGCATATCCTGATATTTCAATTCATCGAACCTGTTATCAGTTTGAAAAGTCGGGGTATTGTAAATGGCATCGGCCAGTTCCTGGTCTGTTACGGTAAGGCCGTTGACCTTGGCGCTTTCCAGCAATAAAAGGTTGTTGATCAGTTGCTGCAATATCCGGCTCTTAAGGTTGTTGGATTTGATGACTTGATCGGCGTTTTTACCATAAGAGCGGCGGATGTTTTGTTCGGTCTGCTCGTAGGCTCTCTGGTAGTTCTCAAGCTTGATTTCGTTGCCGTCGACATCAGCGATGACGTTGACACCCTGATTGGTGAAGGTAGAAACTCCAAAACCTACCATCACAAGGGAGACGATCGCGACAATGAATTTAACAATAAATGATTGAATATTATTTCTAAAAAAACTTAACATAGTCCTTTATTTTCAACTGTTAGATAAATAATTATAATGGGACAGTCGGTCTAATCGACCAGCCTATCCAAAATAAGTCCGAAGAAAGTCTTATTCTCATGGCTACAAAAATACCATCCAAGATGATTATGACATTGAGCGCATAGAGCAGTTTGCCAGGAAAAACCCTGAAACCAACTCCAATCGTAATTGCGGTCCCCCAATTCGAGACAGCCTTCTGCCTCCAAAAAACACCCGATTTCAAAGACGATTCCCGAAGGATTCAAAAAAGTATGTTGAAATCCGCCTTGGATTTCGGTCTTGAATTGCTCAGCCGTGATTTTGTGGCTGCAATAAATACACAACAGATACTTCTCTGTTCTTTCCTCGGTTTGCTCCCTGGTTACCGGTTCCAGCGATAATTCGGTTTGGTGCTTTAAAAAAATCTCATTTAACGATCTGAGTTCGACTGATTTTGCCGGGCGTATCGTCCAAAGAGGAAAAGGTTTCATGCGCTCGTTAGCTGGTTTTTTCACGAAGAAAAATAAAAACACTTAAAGCGGAATCAAAACCTGAAACTTCTTTTAAACATTAAGTAATAAAAAGAAATTATTCAATCCAAAAGAGACAAAATAAATTTTAAAAATATAACACTCTCAATGATGCTCCGAACACTCAAAATAGAATGAAAGGCCATAGAAGCAACAAACTATCCTAACATCAAATAGCGAATTAATCCACGGGTATATTTTGAATTGAATGTTACAGCTATTTTAATGAAATAGCAGTTGCCCGATAAATAAAAAGGTTTTAGATTATTTTTATAAGTCGGGATTAAAAACCAAACTCTAATGACTATTCGAAGCCATTTTGCGGAAAATTGGAATCCTATATCTTCCCGACCCACATGGGGTTGGGAATCGTTTCGGTTGTTTGCTGATATGGGGGGATGTCTAATAGTCCTAATCAGATAGCTTATTCTTTATTTCATGAGCCTAATAATACAATATATTCTGGTTTTTTCGTAAGATGAAAGAGGTCAATTCGGATCGTTTGATCAGTTTAAATCAGTACGACAAGATATACACTCTGGGACCAAGAGGAACCTTCAGTGATCAGGCGGCGGAACTGGTAGGCGGAACAAGGATTAAAGAGATCCGCTATACGACCACTCTACCGCAGATCGCCCTAGAGGTGGAAAAAGATGAAAAGGCCTTGGGTGTTATCCCAGTCGAGAATTCTTCATCGGGTGTGGTGGAACCGGCTCAAGACAGCCTGGTTGAATCTAACGTGGTCATTATTTATGAATTGATGGTTGAGGTAAGCTATAGCCTTGTCTCACATGTTCCTTTGGATGAAATCACCGCTTATTACTGCCACTCGGTCGCGTTTAACCAGACGATGATGTTTGCCGCCAAAACCATTCCTGGGGCGGAAGTGATTTTTTCCAAATCCAATATTGATTCAGGAAAGCAGTTTTTAATCAATAGCGACAATAGGGTCGCCGCCATTATTCCAGAGCAGGTAGCCAGAGACAACGAGGAATACCGATCCAAAATCATGGCTGAAAAAATCCAGGACTATAAAAAAAACATCACCCGCTTTTTCGTGGTGAAAAAAAGGCCAGACGATCTCAAATACGATTTCACCAAAAACAAGACTTCCATCTTCGTTGAACTGCATGACGATCGGCATTCCCTGCTTTTTGATCTTTTAAGGGAGTTTCATGTTTTCGGGATCAATCTTTGTCGGCTAGAGTCAAGACCTTCAAAGCTGATGCACTGGAGATACACTTTCTATATGGATTTTTACAATAATCACCGTGTGGAAATGTGTCTGGCGGAATTAAAAAAACAAGATATCGATTTTCGCTATCTCGGGAGCTACGATCACATTGTCCCTTTTCAAAAATGACCGTTTTAATAAAGTAATAATCACGTTTACCCACAAGGGTTTTAATAGAAATTTTAACAGAACTGACAGATGATTCTCACCTGGAACGTGGAACCGGAACTGGTAACGTTCGGCTCTTTTGCCATTCGCTGGTATGGAGTTTTGTTCGCGTCATCGTTTATTGGCGCGTCCTATCTCATGAGATGGTTTTTCATACGGGAAAACAAACCTGAAAAATACGTCGAAACCCTTTTGATCTATTCGATTATCGGAGTGGTTGTTGGAGCGAGACTGGGGCACACCCTTTTCTATGAGCCGGGTTATTATCTGAGTCATCCTTTGGAGATATTAAAGATTTGGAAAGGTGGACTGGCCAGCCACGGAGCAGGGGTCGGTCTGTTTACCGTGCTTTACTTTTATTCTAAAAAAGTTCCTGGCCAATCTTATTTATGGATTCTTGACCGAGTATCCATTGGTGTCGCAAGTTCCGGGGTCCTGATTCGGTCCGGCAATTTTTTTAATTCCGAGATCATCGGGAAACCGACCGGTGGAGACTGGGGGATTATCTTTAAAAAAATCGACTCGCTGGCCAGGCATCCGGCTCAGTTGTATGAAGGGATTTGTTATTTGATGATTTTTATTTTTTTGATGGTTTTATATAAAACACCTGGCATAAAGGAAAGGAAAGGCCTACTGCTGGGTATTTTTCTGGTGGCGGTTTTCACCTCAAGGTTTTTTATCGAATTTTTCAAGGAAAACCAGGTTGGCTTCGAGGAGGGGATGTTTTTGAATATGGGGCAACTTTTAAGTATCCCTGTTATCTTGCTCGGTTTGGGCTTTATCCTTATTCAGTTTATAAAAACATCGGCAGTGCCGACTGTTGAAAAGACTTCTGAGCCTGTCAAGATTAAAAATCCACCTAAAAAGAACAAAAAGGGTAAGAAAAGGCAGAAATGACCATCATCATTCCAAAATATTACCACGCGAAAGAGGCGCTGGAGTCAAACAACATCGTCTGCATCGATGGTAGCGACGCTTTAAGGCAAGATATTAGACCCTTAAGAATCGGGATTTTAAATATCATGCCCAATGTCCAGGGCTATGAGTTCAATCTGCTTCATCCTCTCGGTAAATCGATTCTCCAGATAGAACCGGTCTGGATCAAGCTAAGTACTCACAATTACACCAGTTCCAGCCAGGAGCACCTTGAAGACCTCTATATTACTTTCGACAAGGCCATTTACAATCAAAGTCTGGACGGACTGATCATCACCGGCGCGCCGGTCGAGGAACTGCATTTCGAGGATGTAATCTACTGGGAGGAAGTGCAGAGGATCCTCATCTACGCGAGAAAAAATATCGTCTCAACTCTTGGGATTTGCTGGGGGGGGATGGCTTTATCCAAGATGATCGGTATTGAAAAGATCATTTACGACAAAAAACTTTTTGGAATCTACCCAACGAAAAATCTGGCTCACGACCATAGTATCGTGGGGGACTTGGACGATTGTTTCTATTGTCCCCAAAGCAGGCATGCGGGCTACGAAGACCAGACCCTTGAAAGCGAAAGGGATATCGGAAATATCAACCTGTTGGCCTACTCAGAAGAAGCCGGTTATACGATTTTTGAGACCACGGATAAGCGGTTTTTAGTGCATTTGGGCCACCCGGAATACAATGCGGGCAGGTTGGTGGAGGAAAGCTTGAGAGACCGCCTAAAGAAAAGAGACGATGTTTTGGACCCGGTGAATTTTAATCTGGATAACCCCATTAACAACTGGAGGTCGCAAAGGTTCGTTTTTTTTAGCCACTGGATAAAATACATTTATCAGGAAACAAGTTTTTAATTATCGGGATTGAGATTCCGAGTGTTTTTTAGATTTTCTCCAAATCCTCTTTTAAAAGCCAAACCAATTCCCCTGTGCCAATTTCAACCTTCCACCAGTCACCCTGCCTTTCCAATACGCTGAATTCGGTTGCTTCTATCAGGTTTTGCTCAAAGAACCTTTCATAACTCAACCCTGGTCCTTTTCTTGCGTCGGAGTCTTTGGATATGATAACGCCCCGGTCGGTCAGATTGTATTTATATAAATCCAGACTCAATGAGCCGCCGAGTCCGATCGTTAGGATGACCAGTGCCCAAAGTGCCACCCTGAGCTGGAAAAGGTATTTAAAAATCGAGATGATCATAAGCGCCCAAATCAAAGAAAAACAACCCAACAGGAACCATTTTTTTTGGGTCAGATCCATCAGGTAATGCCAGAAAAAAAGGCTCTTGGAAACCCCATGCAACCAGGAATCGGAAGTCGGAGTGGCATTTGTCTTTTCTAAAAGTATTTGAATGTTGCTTTGAAGTTCAGGGTAGTTGGGGATGAGTCTTTCGGCTCTGCGGTATTGAACCAAGGCCTTCCCCCATTTTTCAGCCTGAAAGTAGGCGTTGCCGGCATTATAGAACAAATAACCGTTTTTGACGCCGCCTTCTTCGATGAGAGCTTGGTAGATTTCGGCGGCTTTTAGCATGGATTTTCTTTTTACGGAGTCCTCTTCTTTTAATGCCTCTGAGTAAGCCTCCTGGGCTTCCAAAAAAAGCTGCTTCTTATCGAAATCCGGTGCCGCGTTCACAAATATCGATCCAGATAAAAAAACCAATATAACAGTGAGCGCGAGATTATAATAACGAGTGTTGATCCTCAGCATTTTCAAGTTCCAAAGCAAATCATGTTTAAACTACCTCAGGCCACGACATATCCGGATAAAATCTGTTTCAGCAAAATAAGCAGGCATTCGAGAGTGGCCGGTTTCGCGGCATTGGCTTTAATGGCCATTTCCGTATCAATGATCAGATTAAAGGCATCGATAAGTTGTTCCTTAGAAAAAGAAATTTTAATTGAGTCCGATGATTTAGGTTGATCTTGATTGCGCAACCTATCTTTTCTTCCTTCGAGCAGATAGAAAAAGTCAAGTAGCCATTGAGCTAAAAATTCCAGAAAGTAGAAATGCTGCTCCTTTTTGATCCACTTTTCGATCTGTTGGGCATGCTCGACGAATTGCTCTGTTGTGATACTCTCAAGCATCCGTAGGACCTGTATCCTCATGACGTTTAAGTAAGTAGCGTTTTGAGTTAGATCTTTGCGGATCTGCCCGTTGGAATAATTCAGAACGAAATTTAAGTCGGCCTCGGTCAAGGAAAATTTCCCGGAAACAATCTCCCTTAGTTGCTCGGTGTTTAAAGGAGCAAAAGGGATTATTTGGCATCGTGACAAAATAGTCTCGATTAGGAGTTGAGCGTCCCAAGTGGTCAGAACGATCAGGGTGTCTATGGGTGGCTCCTCCAGCAATTTTAAAAAACTGTTGGCAGATTCCAGATTCATCTGATGCGCGTCTTGGATCAGTACCACGCGTTTTTTCGCGTAAACCGGTCTTAGGCTTAATTTTTCGATCAGTTGCTGTATTTGAGCGATCTGAATGAATCTGGTCTTGGGTTTAACACAGATGAAATCTGGATGGGAGTTGTTGTTAAACATCCTGCAGCTCTCGCAAGGCCGCTTGCTTTCCCCGCATTCGCAATTGAGCATCTGCGCCATTTTCTTAGTGACCAGACTTTTGCCAATGCCGCTAATACCAGTAAAAAGAAGGCTCGATGGGACATGGTCGCGCCGAAACGTTTTCACTAAACGATCGATCGTTTCATGGTGACCGATAACTTCATCAAATAAAGAGCTTTCCATTATCATTTATGATTTGGTCTGTTTGACATCCCTTTGTATCGATAAACAAGTGGTACAATTTCCCTCATCATGGGCGGGAATAAAGGGATTTCGACTTGCCCCGAAATGACTAATAACGCCCGTTAATCGCGACTAATGAAATAATTGCTAATTAGCAAGTTTACGTTCTAGGATTTCAAAGATTCTTTCATGAATTTTATCCTGGGTTTCAAGACCATCCAACAATACGAATCGGTCAGACTCCTTTTCGCTGATCTCAATGTATGCCTGATGAATTCTTTGAAAAAAAGCAAGGTTTTCGTTTTCGAATCGACAGTTCTGCTGGTTTAAAAGCCGATTGCGTAAGTGTAATCTCTTTTGGGATTCTTCCGGAGTAATCAAAAGCAGGAAAGTCACCTCAGGTTTAATAAGAAATTCTATCTCCAGCGGCTTGATCCAGTCCAGATCCAGTCCCCTTCCAGCGCCTTGATAGGCGACGGTAGCATCGTGGTAGCGGTCTAAAAGCACAATTTTGCCGTCTTGCAGGGCAGGTAGGATCGTTTCTCTTAGATGCTGAATCCGGTCAGCCAGATAAAGCAGAAGCTCGGCCTCAGGCTGGAGTTTACGGTTATCCGGGTCTAACAGGATTTCGCGGATTTTCATTCCCGTTGAGGTTCCCCCTGGTTGTTTCGTTTTTAATACAGCATATCCCAGCTTGATCAACCTCTTTTCCAAAAGGGATATTTGGGTAGATTTCCCGCTGGCGTCGATGCCTTCGAAGGTTATAAACATGGTCTTACAATCTCTGGATATCAGCTCCCAGCAACCGGAGTCTTTCATCGATTCTTTCGTATCCCCGATCAATCTGGTGGATGTTGTGGATTTCGCTGACACCATCTGCGCATAGAGCGGCGATCAAAAGCGCCATTCCAGCCCTGATGTCGGGGCTGGTCAAAACGGTTCCACGTAACTTGGACGGACCGACCACGACCGCGCGGTGAGGGTCGCAAAGGATGATTCTGGCACCCATGCTGATCAGCTTGTCTACCCAAAAAAGGCGGCTTTCAAACATCTTCTCAAAGATCAGCACCGTCCCGTTACACTGGGTTGCCACGACCGTCATGATGCTGGTTAGATCGGCCGGGAACCCGGGCCAGGGAGCATCGTCGATCTTTGGAATCGACTGATCGACATCGTTTTTTATCATTAGGTTCTGTTTGGCCGGGATGATTAGGTCTTTGCCTGATATTTTGGTTTTAACTCCCAGGCGCTCGAAATAATTAAGGATTTGACCCAAGTTATGAAAGCCTGGGTCTTCAATGGTGATTTCACTTTTGGTGGTCGCCGCAAGGCCGATGATGGAACCCACCTCGGTATGATCGGGCTGTATGCGGTGCTCGAAACCTTTCAGGGATGAGACCCCCTTGAACTTTAGGAAATTACTGCCGATTCCTTCGATACAGGCTCCCATGCCGTTGAGCATATGACAGAGTCCTTGAACATGCGGTTCGCAGGCGGCGTTATAAATGGTGGTGGTTCCCTCGGCCACGACCGCGGCCATGATCAGGTGTTCCGTCGCCATGACGCTGGCCTCGTCCAGGATAATATCGCTTCCTTTAAAGCCCCCTTTGAGTGTCACCAGGAAATGATCCTGTTCCTTCTGGACCTTGACGCCGAGCTTTTCCAACCCGGTCAGATGGGTATCGAGCCTGCGGCGCCCGATGGAGTCGCCTCCGGGGATATAGATTTTGGCGGTATGAAAGCGATAAAGCAGAGGAACCGCAAGCAGGAAGGACCCCCGAATGGACTCGGAAAGGTTTTTATCGGGCTCAGAGGATACCAAAACCGACGAGTCGAACTGATAGCTGCTTTCTCCCTTGAAACTGATGGTGACACCCAGTTTTTCCAATATCGCCTTCATTTTTTTGATGTCGCCGATAACGGGCAGGTTGTGGAGCGTTATCGGCTGATCGGTAAGCAGGATGGCTGCCAGAACGGGTAAAGCCTCGTTTTTATTACCGGCGGGTTTGATTTTACCGCTGAGTCGGTTACCGCCCTTGACGATGAACATGTCCATAAAAAATCACCTTTTGATAATTATTTTCTATAATCTTTTTATAAATCGAAATCAAATTCAACGCAAGCCGCGGTTTGCTTTCGGCAATGTCAGTTTAAAATTAAGGTATTTGGCTGAAAGATTGATCAAATCTCTTGTAACCGACAGGAAAAAGACATTATAATGATTATATCGGTAAATACAATTGACAGGTTGGAGAAATGCTTAATTTCGAAGCTATATTATTGATTATTAAAAGCCTAATAGCCGGAATTGTCGTGGTTTGTTCGTTTCTTTACGTCATCAAACCACTTCTAAAAAGTCTTTCAGACCATTCCGGCTTGCTTCAACCGCCGAAGGGGTCTCACCTTTACGAATCCATTGAGCGGGAACTGGAAATAATTCCCGAAGAATCATCGAAAAACCCGATTGACCGATTAAAGATCATCCAGGAAGCCAAAAAAAACTATCCAAAAACCACTTATCTGGTCCGGGACTGGATCAACGAAAAAATTAGGACCTGAATAATTTTTACATTTGGGGTTTGTTAGCGGATAAATATAATAGAATTATCCGGCTTTGTATCAAACCTCTTCCATTCTGGGTTTTAGAATCTGCACCAGTTTGGTGGAGGATTCCAGGATCACTTCGGTTTGAAGCTCCTGGACATCGCTTTGAGGTCTGGAACTGCTGAGTGAGTCAAGTTTCTTTTGGTATTCTCCGGTTTCCACCACGAGCATGCGGATATATTTTCCGAATATGCCGGCCATGCTCTGAAATAACGGAACGATCTGTCCACCGGCCCTAATCAGGCCGGTTGTGATATCCTTGAAATCGACAGTGAAATTGTGGTCTTTTAGTCGAACAGCTGATTTGGCAACCTCAAGGGAGGCTCCTTCAAGAATCTGGTTCAACTCGTTTTGGATGATCTCAAAGGCGGGTTTGGGTACGTCTTGATCCCGATCCTTTCGGATGTTGATTTGTTCGACCGTGTTGATGATTTCGCTTAAGACGTACCGCCATTTGGTGTAGGTCTTGTTTCCTCTTTCTTCGATGGTAAGGTCGGGGTTTACCTGCTTCATCTGGATAAGGATGTGGTTGTAGATCTTTTTAGAAATCTGATTGGAAGCCAGTTGATTCTCAGCGGCCAACTCGAGGCCGAGCATGCTTTTTAAAAGCTCAGATATCCGGATGTACTGAACTTGGGAAATGCTGGTTTGGGTCGTCTCGAAAGCCTTTACCTTCTTTTCCAAGTTCAGGGTTTTTTCCAGTTTGTGTAAGTTTTCATAAAGGTTGTTTCTTTGATCCAGCAGGATTCCTATATGCTCTATGAGTTTGTTGATGAGCCACTGCATCCAGGGCAGATAGCTTTTCTCAACGAAATCCGGGTTGTTGGTTTTGCGCAGCTCCCATGGCAACTCAACGCTGGGTAGCATGATCATCACAAAGGACAGGTCGATTTGGTCGGTGCTTTTCCGGTCAGGAAAAACAAAAGACCATTTCTTGGGCTCTTCACCCTCGACCGGTTCGATTTCCCACCCTGGTCCGCCGACGATTTGTCCCGGTTTAATCGTGCCGATGAAATCATTACCATACTTCACCCTGATATTTTCAGATAACGGGATCCAGTAATGCTTTAAAAACTCCTTATGAGGAGCTAAAAATCCAGGACTGCCTTCGCATAAAAACAGTTTTTCCTGAACGGCCCTGAGTGGGAGAGACTGACGGATATTTAGGGCTTCGACCAGAAAATTAAATGATTTTTCCAGGGCTTGGCGGATCTGGCCCGAACCTGAGGCTTTAACGAGGTCGAAAATGGTCGGTACGATTCCCTTTTCATAGATGAATTCACCCAAGGGACGCGGAACTCCGTCCTCGACCTTTCGTTTGAAGGACGGGACACCCTTCCTGATCACTTCGATCTGCTTGGCGATCTGGACAGGGTCGATCTCTTTTTTCGATTTCGATTTATCCATGTCACCGGAGACCTTGTGCGCCTTATCCAGAAAAGCCTGCATGCGAACGACCGATGAATTAAACTGGTTTTCGCATTTTGCGGCGATCAGTGCCGATTTTTGGGCGACTTGAGCCTGTATTCTCCTGGGGTGTTTTAGTTGAAACAATCTTTGAAACGAGTCAAGGTAGTTCTTAAGGGTAAACTGGTTGGCGTGCTCACCCTTGCCGAAAAAATCGTTGATTTCGTATTTATCAGACTGCCCGGAATTGTTGGCGATTTTGAAGTTCTTCTCGACGTTTTTAAGCATCCCGTTGAGCCTCATTTGATAATTCCGGGGATTGAAGAGTTCCAACTCTCCCAGACTAACTGGAAGCTTGTCGTCCGGAAGAACTTTACTGATCGAGGTCCCGACCTGAGCCAGCCAATTGCGCCACAGGAGATGCTTGCGGACCAGGTAGTCCTGGTCGGTTCCCTTGAATTTTTGTCTGGGAAACCGTTTAACCAGAAGTTTGGTGAAAATTTCACGAAAGGTGATAATGTTTAAGGGAATGGACTCTGGCCAATTAAAACTGAATTCTTTGGCCAGATGTCTTTTGACTTCGTTCCAGACGTTACTGTCCCAACCGGCGTCCTTTTTATTATCGATGATTTTCGCAAGGAGCTGGACATTTAAGAAACTTAGGGTCGTGTTGACTTCCTCCCAAAGGTTTTTTTGAAGATAAATGAAGTCAAAAAGCCGGTTTTGGATACCCTCGAACATGTAGCAAAAAATACCGACTTCCTGGGTAAATTCTTTATCGGAGATATTTTTGTTATTAAAATCCCGGATAAAGAGACCCATCGGGATTTTAATAACCAGACAATTTTGTTTTTCGGCGACGCGGATGGTGGCGGCACGGGTGGAGTGAGGCTCCACGATGCCTTTATCCCCCAAAAGCGCGGGAGACTCCATTTGGACAATAATCTGGTCATTCACCAGGACATCGACCGAATTTTGACAAAGCAGAAAAGGTCTTTCCCTGTT
>JAOUME010000025.1 GCA_029881655.1 Deltaproteobacteria bacterium
TTGTCTGATTCTGATATTTTTACTCCGGAGGTGAGTTGTTCTCAGAAATACAAATGTCTGGGAGAGGCATGCGGGGATTACTTCTGTATGGACAGCATCTCTGTGGAGAGGGTTTTTGCCGCGATCAAGAAACGGTTAGATTGATGAATCCACCGAATTTATGGATTAACAACTACAATTTTGAGTTTGAGCTGGCTCGAAGAAAAAGGATTTATAGAAAGGCGGGCGGTTTTTATCCCTGGTATTGTTTAAACCGCTCGGTCAATATCCTGTTGCCGTTAGCTCAAAGGGATGATCTTTTTGTATGCTATGAAAAACCATCCAGCTTGATCTTGGAAAGATTGAAAGAAAAAAAGGGCTTTTTGCCGGACTTCCTGGAAATGAAAGGTTTAACCAAGGAAACAAATGGAGTGATCGCGGACTTTATTTCCTGGCTGGATAGCAACGAGATAGCCAAACCTCTTAAGCTTTCACCCTGGGGCTGGAGTGAAGCGGCGGTAAAGCTTTCAAAAATCCTAAATCAAAATTTTAAAACACCCGCTGAAAAATGCCAAATCTCCAAGATCAACTCCAAGGAATTCTCGGCAAATTTGCGTCAAAACTATTTCCCGGCAGAAAACCAGATCCCTTTTAAAATCATCAAAGATATAAACGTCTCGGGCGAAGACCTCCGTCATCACTTGGTGCGATTTTATAAACAGCATGGTGGTTTTTTCGTTAAAAATTTTTATGGAGTTTCCGGAAAACTTCGCAGTGAAATCGATTCACCGGAAATGTCAAAGGCCAGGTTAAAGGTTTGGCTCGAATGGTTAGCGTTGAGGTCAGGTCTTCTTCTGGAAAAAAAAATTCCCATAAAAAAAGAATTGAGCGCGCAATATAACTTAGGGTCGGGATTGGAAAACCAGCCACTATGCGTAACCGAGCTTTTCAACCAAAATGACGGTAGCTATTTTACGACCTGGGTTGATAAAAATCCGCAAAACAACCTGTTTGATGCTAATCGCTGGGTCAAGCCAATCATAGAGGAGATTATTGCTGAGGGTTATCAGGGGTCACTGGGAATCGATTTTATCGAGATTGACAATGGCCGCCAACTTCTTTTGGAAATTAACGCAAGATTGACATACGGTAGGATTGCTTGGGAGTGGTTAAACCTTCAGAAACTTTTTTTATCGGGGATGTTTTTTAACGCTTTTTTCAAATCATCCAAACCTTCTTCAATAACAAGTGTTTTGCGTTTAATAGCCGAGACAGAAGACCAGTTTGACTGCGGGGTTGACTTGATCAACCTGGTTTATTTTGAAGGCAGAGTCATGCTTACCCTTTTTGTGGCTGGAAAAACCCAGGAAATATGTCTAAGTGCTTTTAACAGAATAAAAAACGGAATTTTAAGGTAGAAATGGATTTATTATGTATAAGATATATAACAAATAAAAAAGGAAGCGCGCCAAAAATTGTTTGATTGATTTGGATCACAAAATAGAAAAAAAAACAAAAACGGAGTTGATAAAAAATTATCTTGAAATTCAATATGATCAGTTTTCAATCCTTGCAAACATTGGTTTCTGGGTGGTTTTACGGAACAGGTTATTTTTGGTTAATAATATTGACTCTAAGAATAATCCCGAAAAAATCAAATCATTCATAAAAAAAGGCAAAGCGGATGTCAGTAAAAAACAAAGGACTCAAATTCAAATCGGTTTTTTATAAAAAAACCCTACAGGAACCGACTGTATGGGATACGGTGGCTTGGGAAAAGCGGGACTCTTTGATTTCGGCCTCGGATGATAAGGTTATTTTCGAGATGAAGGATGTTGAGGTTCCCAAAGTCTGGAGTCAGCTGGCCACCGATATCGTGGCTTCAAAATATTTCAGGAAGGCAGGGGTTCCAAACGAGAGGGGACATGAATATAAACTTAAAGATCTGATTCACCGCATTGCCCATACTTTGGCTCATCAGGGATATAAAATGGGTTATTTTGAGTCAGAGGCTGACCGTGAAAACTATGAAATGGATTTGAAATGGTTGCTGCTTCACCAATATGGAGCATTTAACAGTCCGGTATGGTTTAATCTTGGGCTTTTTCATCAATATGACATCAAGAGTTCGGGGGAAAATTTCGCTTGGGATTATAAGAGCAGTTTCAAACTCGTTGAAAACCAGTTTGAAAGGCCCCAGGGAAGCGCCTGCTTTATTCAAAGCGTGGACGATGATCTTTCCAATATTTTTGAATTGGTGAAAAACGAGGCGAAGCTTTTTAAGTACGGTAGCGGTACCGGCGCTAACATGAGTAAGCTGAGGGGAGCCAACGAGAAACTCAGTGGCGGGGGTAAAAGCTCAGGACTGTTGAGTTTTTTGAAGGTTCTCGATAGTGCCGCTGGTGCGATCAAGAGCGGGGGAACCACAAGAAGAGCGGCGGTTATGAGATGTCTGGACCTGGACCATCCTGAGATTGTCGAGTTCGTGGACTGGAAGGTTAAAGAGGAGGCGAAAGCCAAGGCACTTATATCTCAAGGGTATAGCTCTGATTTTAACGGTGAGGCTTATGGGACGGTTAGCGGACAAAATAGCAACAACTCGGTTCGCATAACCGATGAATTTATGCGGGCGGTTGAAAATGATGAGGATTGGAATACGACCAACCGCACAACAGGGGAGATCAGTCAGACGATCAAGGCCAGATGGCTTTATCAAAAAATTTGCTATGCGGCCTGGGAGTGCGCTGATCCCGGTGTGCAGTTTGATACCACAATCAATGATTGGCATACTTGCCCCAATACAGCCCCGATCAGAGCGTCTAACCCCTGTTCGGAATTCATGTTCATAGATGATTCCGCCTGTAACCTGGCCAGCTTAAATCTGGCAAAATTTTATAAACAGGGACGCTTTGATGTCGAGCAGTTTAAAATGGCTTGCCGTGTGTTTCTGGTGGCTCAAGATATTCTGGTTGATTTTTCCAGTTACCCGACCAAAAAAATAACTAAGAATAGTCATGAAAACAGACCGCTGGGGTTGGGTTACGCCAATTTAGGAACCCTTTTGATGATGACGGCCAATCCTTATGACAGTGAAATGGGAAGGGCGATTTCGGGGATGATCACCGCTATTTTAACGGGTTGCGCCTACGAAATCAGCTCTGAGCTGGCCGGTGCCAAAGGCACGTTTAAGGATTTTAAGAAGAACAAGACACCGATGATGAGGATCATCAATAAACATCAGGAAGCTCTTGGCCAAGAGATGTATCAGTGTCTCAAGGGAAGTCAGTATGAATATCTCGCCGATGACGCGAAAAAATGCTGGGGCCGGGTTTTGGAAAAGGGCGAGATCTTCGGATTTCGCAACGCTCAGGTATCGGTATTGGCCCCCACCGGAACGATCGGCCTTTTGATGGACTGCGCGACGACGGGAGTCGAGCCGGCTTTTTCATTGGTCATGTGGAAGAAGCTCGCCGGTGGCGGGGTTATCCCGATGGTCAATCACAGCGTTCCGATGGTTTTAAATCAGCTTGGCTATACCAAGGAGCAGATTGTCGCGATATCCGATCATATCACAAAGAAATCAACGATCGAGGGAGCGTCGGATTTAAAGCCTGAGCATCTGGCGATTTTCGATTGCGCTATGGCAAGCGGAGATGGGATCAGGTATATTTCACCGATGGGCCATATCTTAATGATGGCAGCGGTTCAACCCTTTATCAGCGGCGCGATCAGTAAGACGATCAATGTCCCGATGGAAAGTACGGTTGAAGATATCGAGAAAGCTTTTCTCACTTCATGGAAGCTGGGCTTAAAGGCGATTACGATCTACAGGGATGGCTCGAAAAGTTCCCAGCCACTCAATACGGCTCCATCCAAGGAGGAAGAGGCCAACAAGGAGACCATCGATTATTTAAAACAAGAGATTGAGCGTCTGCAACAGCATTATCAGAACAGAAAAGACAAAAAGTTACTCGACTGGGGAAGCACCAAGAAGTTGCCTGATTTTAGGGACGGGAAAACTTGGGAATTTAAGGTTCAGGGAACCAAGGTCTTTTTAAGAAGCGGTGAGAACCCCGACGGTTCTCTTGGAGAGATCTTTGTCGATCTGGGTTACAAGGAAGGATCGACGGTTCGGGCTTTGATGAATCAGTTTGCCATTAGTATCTCCTTTAGCCTGCAACATGGCGTTCCTTTGGAAAAATTAGTCGAGCGGTTTTCATTTACCAAGTTTGAGCCACATGGAAGGGTTGAAGGGCATCCCTATCTAAAAAACGCCACCTCGTTGGTTGACGCGATTTTCAGGGTATTGGGGCATCAGTATTTAGGCAGGGTCGATTTTTTGCAGATCAAACCAACCTCGCTAGATGAAGATGTAGAGGCGACCGAGGAAAACGTAGCGGTGGCGCAACCGCCAGTGCTGAATAATCCCGGGCCTGTAGCGACCTCTGATCATATTCCCTGCGGTGACTGTGGAAGTATTGAGTTTTTAAGAACAGGAACCTGCTTCGTCTGTATTACATGTGGGGCTAGCCAAGGTTGCAGTTAAATGCTAAATTGGCATAAAAATTAATTGATCATCACTTAATCTGAAAACGACTATGACTTCCTGGTTTAAAAGAATCGCTCCGAAATTGATTCCTGGCGAAAAGAAAAAAAACATTCCGGCGGGTGTTTGGATTAAATGCCCCGAGTGTGGAGAGACCTTGTACAGTAAAGATCTTGAGAACAACCTGAAGGTCTGTTTGAATTGCACTTATCATTTTCGATTGACCTCTGAGGAAAGGATTGCGCAACTAACGGACCATGGCAGCTTTCATGAACTCTTTAGGGGATTGACTGCGCAGGATCCTCTGAAATTCGTCGATTCCAAAAAATATAAAGACCGCATAAAAGCCGCCGTTAGTAAAACCGAGCTCGAAGAAGCGGTTACTGTAGGCCGATGCCTGATTAACGGGCATGATACCTGTCTTTGTGTTTTTAACTTTCGTTTTATGGGAGGATCGATGGGCTCGGTGGTAGGCGAAAAGATTACCCGGGCCATTGAGTATTCGATCGATCAGGGTTTGCCGCTTGTGATCGTTTCGGCATCAGGCGGGGCCAGAATGCAGGAGGGGGTCTTCTCTCTGATGCAAATGGCCAAGACTTCAGCCGCCTTAAATAGACTCGATAAGGCGAGGTTGCCCTACATCTCGATATTGACTGATCCAACAACGGGCGGAGTTTCGGCCAGCTTTGCCATTTTAGGTGATATTAACATCGCCGAGAAAGGCGCTTTGATCGGTTTTGCCGGTCCCAGAGTCATTCAGCAGACCATCAAACAGGATTTGCCCAAGGGTTTTCAACGGGCGGAATTTTTAATCGAACATGGAGCGGTTGATATGGTGGTCAGTCGAAAAGAGTTAAAAAGCATGGTCAGTCGGTTTTTTGATATGATCCTCCAGAAAGAAAACAAGTTGCTGGCTTAACCGGTTTGTTTTCCTGGATTTCCATTCTATTTTCCCACCTATTATAACTATAATAAGATTTTTTGGGGTATCCTGTAATGCCTTTTTGCCTGGGAGTCGGTTTGTTGACCAACTCTAACCGGCTTTGTGGTCTTCGCTTTAATAATATTTCATCGTAATAAGACTGTTTTTAATTTTATTAATTGCTTCAAAAACCTAATTGTATTACTTTGTTCTATAAAAAACAGTTGTAGTTTAACGAGGTTTGATAAGACTCTTTCAAAGTTGAGCTTAAACTGCCGATAAAATCGAATTACTATTAGTTCTTATTTGAAGAATGGGAAAAGTTATCGAAAAAAAAATCGAAATTCTTGTTGAAAATCTTGAAAAAGGGATGTCGATCACCTGTTTTTTGGATGTACCCCAGATTTTTAAAAAAATGGATGACGTAACGATCAGTTTTTTAAAGCGAATTAATTTTAAAAAGATAAAAATAAGACGTTTTAGCAAAACGCTGGATATTTTAGCGAAAGATCTAATGCCATACGATGAAGTTCTTGAATTTTATCCACTGAACCCGCCTCTTGTTATTAATAATCAAAAAACGATCGATGTTTTTTTGCAATATGGCTTTAAAAAAATCACGGCCTTAGTAACAGAAACAGTCTCTAACACCAATGGAAGAAGCCTAACCATTGTTATGGAGGAAACCAAAGCGAACCTGAACCGGATCAAGGACAATATCGATAATTCCAGGAAGATCATCGACAAGGGATATGAGGTTTTAAGCGACATGTTTGAGCAAAAACAAATATCCGAAAAGCACATCACCGGAGCGAAGGAACTCGCGCGCGACATGGTTGTTAATATCAGCAAAAATTCCCAGGCATCGATGGTTTTATCCATTTTGAAAGACCATGATGAATATACCTTCCGGCACTGTGTTGATGTGGCTAATCAGGTTATTATTGTTTGCAATTTTATGGGGGATAAATCCGAAAAGCATTTGCAGATCATTTCGATGGGAGGATTGCTTCACGACATCGGCAAATCGATGATCCCCAAAGAAATCATCAACAAACCTGGTCCTCTGTCTGATGACGAGTGGGCGATCATGAAAAAACATCCGACTTACAGCGCTGAAATCCTTTCTCGTCAGGGAGTGGACGACATCGCGATCGATATCGCGCATTTTCATCATGTTAAGAAAAACGGGAAGGGATATCCTCAAAAAGCCTTTAGCGAGATAAGCGATTTGGCTAAATTGACCGCCATTTCGGATGTGTTTCAGGCATTGGTCACGAAAAGGCCCTATAAAATGACCGACCCTCCCAATATCGCTTTAAGCAAGATCAGACAATGGGCATCGGACGATTTTGATGAAAGACTGGTCGATTTATTTATTAAGTCATTTGGCGTTTATCCTATCGGATCGGTCGTTTTATTAAACGACAAGCGGATTGCCTTTGTTGTCGGCAGGGGAGATGAAACTACCCGACCGTTGGTCGCGGTCGTGGTTGATGAAAACCGCAAGTTTGTTCGCAATAGTGATTTTGTCGATCTGTCCAACCCCGAGTTTAACGAGCTTAAAATTGTCAAGCCATTGGATCACCGGAAAATTTTCAAGGAAAAAGCGGCGGAACTTTTTATGCGGCTGGAGTTGCATTAAGTTATTTATTTTAATGTTCCGAAATATTGTGTTGAATGGTTTGAGCTAAAAAACCGGGCATGGTTTTTTAATGAATTAGGACTAATAACTGATTGGGTTGTTCCTTATGCAGGGAAGAAAAAACTTGATAGAAAGGGTTGGAAACCAAAATAAATCCATTTCCAGCTGGGTTTTCAATACCACTTCTGAGGGAGTATGGGTCATTGATCCAAATGAAAAAACAGTCGAAGTTGATGATTTTGTTTGTGGCTTATTAGGAGTGGCGAAAGAGGAGATGATCGGGGAAACCCCGGCAGAAATCGCCAATAAATTAAAAATGCAGGGTCTGGAACAATTTTCATATCAAAATTATTCAGAAAACAACACTCGGTTTGAAATCGTTTTAACTCAACCATTCCCCCCCTCGCGCTGTAAAATTCTTTTTCAGATTGTCAAACTGGATAAGGACAAGCTTAATTTTGCTTTTGCGCTGATCACGTGTGAAAGAACTGCTCAGACAACCGTTGTCAAGGAAGCGAATATCGAAGAACAGTATAATAATTTAATCGATGATATTCAAGATGGCGTGTTGATTGTCCATGACTCAATCATCCTATTTTCAAATTCATCAATGTCTCAAATTACGGGATATGCGAACCATGAACTTGTTGGCTCGCATATCGGTATACTTTTATCCAGCAAAGAGGTGAAAGCGGTTACAGAGGTTTTCGAATCAAGAAAAACACAAAAAAAATGGCTGAATAATTATCAACTCCCGATCCTGCAAAAAAACGGCAATCAACTTTTTTTAAACCTGATGGCAAGTATGACTTCCTATAAGGGGAAGTCTGCTACGATTATTACGGCCAAAGACATCACCGAGGAAATATTACTGGGGCAGGAAAAAGACATTTCTTTGAAACGGCTGAAATTTGATTTCGCGTATATCGATAATCTACTGGAAGTCATGCCGATCGGATTTTGGATCATTGACTTTAAGCCATTGGAGGAACTATCCAAAAAAATTCCTTTCGATCGGTTTCATGAGGAAATAGGCTTTAGGGCTGTCATACAAAGGGTTAATAAAAGTCTAACCGAGATACTTGGGTATTCCAAGGAAAGCTTTATCGGAAAATCCATCTTCGATCCCGCATTTATCGATGAGGAAAACGCCGAAGTGTTTCTAAAAGAGGTTAAGGAAAGAATGCAAGGGAAAAGAGGGTCCTATGAATTACGACTCAAACATAAAGATGGGCATTTGGTTCCGGTCGCGATCGAATCGATTCCAACGATCATTGATCCCGTTACCAATAAGGCGAGGCAGAGTATTGGACTTATTGTGGACCAGACAGAAAGAAAGCTTTGGGAGAATGAACTTTTTAAGTTGAATCAAAGCCTGGAGGAATTATCATTTAAGGATAGTTTGACGAATCTGGCCAACCGCCGGTATTTTGACGAATTTACGCAAAAAGAATGGGAAAGAGCCCGTCGGGAGAAGTGGGAGTTGTCCCTGATCTTTATCGATATCGATTATTTCAAGGCATATAATGACGGTTACGGGCATCAGGCTGGTGATGATTGTCTAAAACGAGTGGCAAGAATCTTAAAAAAAATGTCACATCGGTCATCAGATCTGGTCGCGAGATACGGCGGGGAGGAATTTGCGGTCGTTTTGCCCAACACCACTGGCGAAGGAGCTTTTAAGTTGGCCGAAGATCTCAGAAAAGCGATCGAGCAAGAGGAAATCATCCACGAATTTTCCAAAAACAGTTCTTTTTTGACGATCAGTTTGGGAGTTGCGACCTTGATTCCCTGTAAAAACACCTATCCTCACGAATTGCTTTTATTAGCCGATCAGGCTTTATATAAGTCCAAAAACGAAGGCCGAAACAAAGTCAATCTTTCCTCGGCCGCTTTGCGGTAATCCCTCATCGTTATTAATCGGTATCGCCTAAAAGGTACAGATCAACTGTTGTTAATGAGAAAGGTGGGTTTTTACTTCTCATCGGCTTAGCAATGGTAAAAAGGCTTGCTTAAATGCGATTATTTAGAAAAATTAATATTTCATACTGAAATTAAGTGTTGATTCAAAACAATTGAAGACAAAAGGAGATGGATGAAGGAGTTTAAGTTGGCGGTATTGGCAGGAGACGGTATCGGGCCTGAGATTATGCGGCAGGCTGAAAAGGTTTTGAAAATTGTCGAGGATAGAAACGGGGTGTCATTTAAGTTGATGCATGGTCTTTTTGGCGCCTGCGCTTATTTTGAAACGGGTAAGGCTTTCCCTGAGGAGACGATTCAAATCTGTGACGAGGCAGACGCTATTTTAAAAGGGACGATCGGTTTGAGCCATGAGGAGGCAAAAAAAATCCCAGTTGATGAACAGCCAGAAAGGGGAGCGTTGCTACCTTTAAGAAAAAGATACAATACTTACGCCAACTTTAGACCTGTATACCTGCCAAAGGGGCTTTCTCATTTTTCTCCTTTGAAGCCCGAAATCATCGGCGAAGGAATCGATATTATGATGGTCCGCGAATTGGTTGGAGGTGTTTACTTCGGAGCGAAGCAACGAGGAGTCGATGAAAACGGCAGACGTTTTGTCAAGGAGACTTTGGAGTACAATGAGGATCAAATCAGAAATATCCAAAAGGTCGCTTTAGACTTGGCCATGAAGAGAAAAAAAGTTCTGCATAATATTCATAAAAGCAATGTTCTTTTATCCAGCGTGCTGTGGAACGAGGTTTTAGATGAAGTCAGTAAGGATTATCCGCTAGTGGAAGTGAAGCATCTACTGGTCGATGCCGCGGCCACCGCTCTTTGTTTAAGTCCTGGGCAGTTCGATGTGATGGTGATGGAAAATATGTTTGGGGATATTCTAAGCGATCAAGGAGGCGGGATATTGGGTTCCTTAGGCCTGATGCCGTCGGCCTGTATGGGAGATGATAAGGCCTACTACGAGCCATCGCACGGCTCAGCTCCTGATATTGCCGGTAAGAACATTGCCAATCCCTATTCGATGATCGGATCGGTCGCTCTGATGCTGGAAATGAGCTTCAAAATGGAGGGGGAAGCGAAAAACATCTGGCATGCGATGCAAAGCGTCTTTTCAAATGGCTTTTCCACTCCCGACTTAACCAAGGCGGGAGCCAATCTGAAGCTGATCGATACAGACGCGTTCGGTGATATGGTCGGCGAAGCCTTGTTGAAAGCTCCCAAAGCTTAAGGTTTAGGGGTTGGAAACGACTTTTTTTGTTCCTGGGAAAAAGAAGGCCGTTTCGTTTTCGGTGGTCTCATCGTTGCCTTTTGGCTGAGTAGCGCTTTGAAATTTCATGTTGAGCATTTTCATGGTCGCGTTGACCGCAGCGAAGACCTGATTTGAGTGAACCCCTCTTGTTTTGTAACTTTTGTCTTGTTCTCCCCAGGTGATGATACACTCAACTAAGGCGTTGGTGTTGCCTCCCTTGGGGATGCGAATGGTGAAATCCTCTAGCTTTGGCATGGATGTTTTTTGTTTTAGAAGAATTTTAGTCATGGCGTTCATAAACGCGTCGTATCCGCCGTTCCCGCTTCCGGATGAAAGATAATACTGATGGTCTATCTTTAGGCGGATGCTGGCGGTGGATTCCAGTTCGAGCCCGCTGGTCAGAGAACAGTTTACTAGCTTGACCCTGCTGAAGGCGACACTTTCCAAAACGTCGGCGATGATAAAATGCAAATCTTCAGTCGTGATAACGTTTTTGGAATCTCCCAGTTCGACGATTCTTTTGAGGACTTTTTTCTGATTTTCGGGAGTCAGTCTTAATCCTAATTCCTCCATATTCTTTAAAAGGCTTGCCTTGCCGCTGAGTTTTCCCAGTGCGTAGCTGTGTCTTCTGCCGAAGCGTTCGGGTTTTAAATCACTTTGGTAAAGCTCCCCCTTGGAGTCGCCGTCTGCATGGATCCCACTGGTTTGGGTGAAGACGTCGTCGCCGATGATCGGGGTGTTGCTGGAGATCGGTTTTCCTGAAAAATTTTCCACCATGCGGCTGAGATGAACGAGATGGGACTCATCGATGGAAAGGGTTTTTCCCATTTTGTCTTGTAAAACCGTGGCGACTTCCGCCATCGACGCGTTCCCGGCCCTTTCTCCCAGACAGTTGATCGTGCAGTGGATACAACCCGAACCGGCTTTGACCGCCATCATGCTGTTGGCAGTGGCCAAGCCATAGTCATTATGGGCGTGAAAGTCGAACTGACGCTCCGGATAGCGTGTAACCATGTCGCTGATCGCCGAAAAAACCTCTTCAGGCATCATCACTCCCAGAGTATCAGGCAGCATGACATGCTCGATGTCCAGATCTTTCAGGCCCTCCATCATACCGAAGACGTAGTCCTTTTTATCCCGGTAGCCGTTTGACCAGTCCTCAAGGTAGATATTGACCTTTAATCCCTTGGAAAAAGCGTACAGGATGGTTTTGCGGATATCCTCCAGATGCTCGGCCAGGGTTTTTTTTAGTTGCGCATGACAGTGTTTTTCGCTGCCTTTGACCAGGAGGTTGATGACACTGCCTCCAGCCTCAAAGATCCAGTCCACGCTTTTATCAAAATCCACGAAACCCAAGACTTCGATTTTCTCAGACAGATCTTGAGTCTTGGCCCATTTGATTATGTTGGCGACCGCCTCTTTCTCTCCTGAGGAAACCCGGGCGCTGGCCACCTCTATTCGATCCACGCCCAAAGTCAATAGCAGCGCTTTGGCGATATTGGCTTTCTCAGAAGGCGTAAAGGATACCCCTTGAGTCTGCTCGCCGTCTCTAAGTGTGGTATCGAGGATTTTGATTTTGTTATGATGGATTGTCATTTATTGATATTATTTTTTGCCGCCGGGGCAGGTCTTAAAAACTAATTCCAAAGCCAGGGGGCCGTCTTTTTTTGCTCGGTTTCAAAACGAGAGATGTCGTCCTCATGAGACAGGCTCCAGGCGATGTTATCCAAGCCTTTAAGCAAGCCCTCTTTTCTGAAAGGGTCGATATCAAACTGGATATAGGTTCCAGAAGGAGTCGCGACTTGCTGGTTTTCCAAATCCACAAGAAAACTAACGCCCTCGTTTTGGCGGATTTCATCCATCAGTAATTTTAGCTGGTTTTCATTAACCATGATGGGAAGAATTCCGTTTTTAAAGCAATTGCTATGGAAGATATCAGCAAAGCTAGTGGAGATGATCACTCTAAAACCGTAGTCCTCAAGTGCCCATGGGGCGTGTTCCCTGGAGGAACCACAGCCGAAGTTATCACCGGCGACAAGGATACTTGCGTCCTTAAAGGACGGCTTGTTCAGATCGAAATCAGGATTGTCGCTTCCATCGGCCAGATATCGCCAGTCATGAAAGAGGTGAACTCCAAAACCAGTGCGTTCAACTTTTTTTAAAAATTGTTTTGGGATGATCTGGTCGGTATCGATATTACTCTTGTCGATCAAGGCGGCGACACCTTCTAATTTATCTAATGGTTTCATTTGTCGTAATCTCTTAAAGTATATTAATTCTGTTCGCGAACATCGACGATTTGTCCGGCGATCGCGGCGGCGGCGGCCATAATGGGGGAAACCAGATGAGTCCTGCCTCCCTTACCTTGTCTTCCTTCGAAATTACGGTTCGAGGTTGAAGCGCAACGCTCGCCTTCCTTGATAAAATCTCCGTTCATGGCCAGACACATGGAGCAGCCGGGTTCTCTCCATTCAAATCCGGCATCAAGAAAAATCCTGTCCAGACCTTCGGCTTCTGCCTGTTTTTTAACCGGATAGGAACCAGGTACCACCATGGCCTTGACCGAGGAATGGACTTTTTTACCCTTGGCGATTTGAGCTGATTGCCTTAAGTCCTCGATTCTGCCATTGGTACAAGAACCGATGAAAACCTGATCTATCTTAATGTCGGTGACTTTGGTTCCCGACTTCAGACCCATATATTCTAAAGCGTTTTTAAGAGCCTGCTGATCGGAAGCTTCGGTATAGGCAAAATATTCGGGTATGGTTTTATCCACGCCAACCACCTGACCCGGAGAGGTCCCCCAAGTTACCTGCGGCGCAATCAGCTTGCCATTTAAAGAAATCCGGGTGTCGTATGCCGCTTCCGGATCGCTTTTAATCGAATCCCAGTATTTAACGGCTTTATCCCAATCCTCACCTTTGGGCGCAAATTCCTTGCCTTTGAGATACTCATAGGTTTTCTCGTCCGGTGCTATCATGCCGGCCCGGGCTCCCGCTTCGATAGCCATATTGCAAAGGGTCATTCGGCCTTCCATGCTCAATTCGCGGATTGTGCTGCCGGCAAATTCGATAACATAGCCTGTGCCGCCCGCGGTTCCGATCATTCCGATGATCGCCAGGGCTATATCCTTGGCGGTCGAATACTTGGGCAGAGCACCGTTCACCTCGATCAGCATGGTCTTGGAAAGGCTTTGCTGGAGAGTTTGGGTCGCCAAAACGTGTTCCACTTCCGAGGTGCCGATGCCGAAAGCAAGGGCGCCAAAAGCGCCATGGGTCGCCGTATGGCTATCCCCGCAAACGATCGTCATTCCAGGGTGCGTAAAACCAAGCTCGGGCGCGATAACGTGAATGATTCCGTTGTTTTGATCGTTTAGATCGTACAGGTTCAGGTTATTGGCCTTGCAGTTATCCGCAAGGGTCGTGATCTGTTTCCGGGCGATGGGATCTGAGATTGGTTTGTCTCTGTTAATCGTTGGGGTGCAGTGATCCATCGTGGCCAAGACCGTCTCGGGTCTGCGGACTTTTCTTTTCTTCAGCCTTAAACCCTCAAAGGCCTGTGGGCTGGTGACCTCATGCATCAGATGACGGTCAACGTATAGCAGACAAGTCTTGTCCTCACCCTCATGAACCAGATGAGCGTTCCATATTTTTTCGTACATCGTTTGGGGCATTTTTTCGTTTCCTCGCGAATCCAATTATTTTTGTGGGAGTATTTTATTAAAAAAAATTCTAACCCATTCCCTCAGGTTGCACAAGCCCCTTTGGGTGCCGGTTCGATTTAAAAGGCAATTGTTTTATTGATAAGAAAACTATAGATCTAGTTGATGTGATAAGATAAGGTTTCCGGCTTTTCCTTTCTTTCGATCTTCAGGGTGATTTCGTTCTCATTTCTTAACATTTTCAGTAGATTAAGCGCTTTCTCGGGGCTGTCGATTGGATTGCCGTTGATTTCTTTAATAACATCGTAGTTTTTCAGGCCGAGCTTTTCGTAAAGACTGCTTTTATCGATGGCTTTGATTTGATACCCTTCATGCTTACCCGCTTTAAAATAAGGGACGACTCTGGCTTGGTTAAGCAGTTTGGAAAAATCGTTCAGTTCGGCATCGACTTCAGCCGATGAGATATAAAAATCCTTCCCATTTTTTGTGTATTTTTTTGCATTGGATGAGGGTTTCCCCGCATTATGTTTTTTCAGGTTATTGATGGCGGATTTTGATGACGAGGGTATTTCCGTAGTCTGGTCCGCCTGTTTATCGAGTGGATATTCCAGGATTCCGACCTCTTTTCCCGATCGGATATAAACCTTGGGGCTTTCGATGCCGGCTTCGATTTTTTCGATGGTGGCCTTGGTGTTGAAGACCTCCTCGTTGATACCGAAGATGCCCTCGGTATTTTTTTGATTGTCCCTGAGGATGCAAAAGTTGGCCGCTCCCTGATAGACCCCCAATAAAGTCAAATTCGCCAGAAGAGGTTTTAGGGCGGTACTGTTCTTGGGCTGTTCGACGATGGCTTTTTCTTCACTAATGGTGCCGACCTCGACGTTAAACAGGTTATAATCAAGAATCGGTTTGAACTGGTCATAACGCATCGAAGAATCCTGTTGTCTGGTCCTTAATGGGTTGTGTTTCGCAGTTGGCGTGTCGCTGACCATAAGTTCGCGTTCGATGATCTTTGCCCCGAAATAACCCGCCAGCCAAATAAAAAGCAAACCGAAAAAAATATTTATGCCGAAAAGAGATTTGGGAATGGTTAGATTATCTTTAATCTGAAAAACATAATCCCTTGCCTTTAAGGCTATTTGGTTTACGTCCATGAGTGATGCTGAGATCGGCGATGCGATTGGGTTTGTGAGCCTGGTTCAAGTTAACTGTTAATATTACTTCAATGACCAAAATAATTCAATGACCAGATGGAAAATAAGTGTTAATTTTTACTTCATGACCGTTTTCCCTGATAACTGTTCATTGAACGCAATTTCTCGATGATGAATCGGTAAGAGCGAGTGTGGTCGGTCATCCATTCGGGGGAAACCAGCATCGTATGGGGTCCGGTGCTGGCTGAAAGTCTTTGAACCGCGATATGTGGCGCCAAATGCTCAATGAAACTGACGACTTTTTCGCTGTATTCTTCCAGCTCAACCGGTCTGAAATCCCCCCTCTCGAAAAGGCGTTCAAGGGGAGTTCCCTTTAGCACATGCAGGTTATGGAGTTTGACGTTATTTACGGGAAGACTGTTGATGATTTCGGCTGTTTTAATAAGGTCGCTTTTGGTTTCGCCCGGCAATCCGAAGATCAGGTGCAAACCGATATCAACGCCACTGAGCGCGTGAAGTTTTTTAATGGCATCCAAAGACTGTTTGCCGGTATGACCACGCCTTAAAAAGGCGAGTTTTTCATCGTCGAAACATTGTACCCCCAGCTCAACCGCGACATAGGCCTGATTGTGAAAATCCCTTAAGAGGGGGAAAATCCGTTCAGGCAGGCAATCGGGTCTGGTACCAAGAACGACACCGACGATTTGTTCTTCTTCAAGTGCGGTTTCGATGTTTCGTTTTAATCCGTCGATCTTGTCGAAAGTGGAGGTATAGGGCTGGAAGTAGACTAAAAATTTCTTGACTTTGAAGCGGGCAGCGATTTTAGACCGGCTTGTCTTAATCTGTTCAATTAAAGAAAGGTCCTTGATTTCAGGCGTCGCGAAAGATCCGTGTTCGTCACAGAAAATACAGGTCTGGTCGGGCCTGGATGGATTGCGGTTAGGGCATCGGTCGGCTGTTTGGACGGAGATTTTATGGACCCTTTCGCCGAAACGGTGACGGTAATACTGGCTGATGGGATAAAAGCCCGTCTTGGTTAAATCAGGGGAAAAAATCATAAGCGCTGTGCTCCCTTCTTCTCTTACTGGTAAAGATCTCTCCTGTTCCGGCCGTGACGAGTTCATACAAAAAGGCTTTTTTCCCATCCTGTCTTCTGAGGATTCGCCCAAGTCGCTGAACATGCTCCCTGACGGTTCCGGTTCCGGAAATAATCACGGCTACGCCGGCCTCAGGAACGTCCATGCCTTCATTCAAAACCCGGGAGTTGACTAAAAAAGGCCATTTCCCCGATTTAAAACGGCTTAGAATTTCTTTTCTTTCCTTGGCTTTGGTCTCATGAGTGATCAGGGGGAGAAGGAAAAAAGAGCTGATCAGATAAGCCGTCCGATTGTCGTTAGTAAAGATCAAAACGCGTTCCTGATTATGTTGTATCAATATTTTTGAAAGCTCATCGAATTTTTTTTCAGCGTTTAAGGCGATCTGACGCTGGGTTAGAAAACTTCGGTAGGCTTTCGTGCCTTCTTCGCTTCGGTAGCAGTACATCACGAATTTTTCCCATGACTGACCGATACCGGGTACACCCAAGGTTTTTTGGCGGAAATCAAGATAGACGTTTCGGTGCTGGTCGTAATTTTTTTGCTCTTCAGCTGAAAGGTCAACCTCGATGGTAATAATTTCATAAGGGGCTAAAAAATCACCTGAGAGTTGGCGGATTTCTTTCGCGAAAACGATATTTCCGGTCAGATCGTACATCAGGGAGGTTTTATCGTAGTCAAGCTCGGGAGTCGCAGTCAGACCCAGACGGTATGGCGCGATATAGGAGCGGGCCATTTCGGAGTTGGCCTGGGAGGGTAGATGGTGGCATTCATCGAAAACCAATAGGCAAAAACGGTTTCCCAACCGCTCGGCATGAATTCTGGCAGAATCATATGTGGAAACGGTGATGTCCTGGACCTCGTAACTCCCGCCTCCCAAGAGTCCGATTGGACACTTAAAAAAATCTTGCAGGAGCTTTTGCCATTGCAGGATCAAATCGATGGTCGGCGTTAAAATCAAGGTAGAGCGTTGGGTTTTTTCAATAATGAGCGCGGCTAGGAAACTCTTGCCCGAGCCGGTGGGGAGTCCGATAATCCCTTTTTTCGTTTTTCCCCAGGACATTGCCGCTTCCGTTTGATATTTGAAAGGTACGAGTTCGGTTTGCAATGTCAATTCGAGTTGATTATACTGAGGCGTGTGGTCGGCATAGGGTATCTTGGCCGAGTACAAATAGCGAATCAATTCGCGGTAATGATAGGCGTGGCAACGGTGAGCAAAACACCGATGGTCTTTGTTAAGCCAGATAAGATCCCCGCTGATTGACTCGTCTAGATTTTCGACCAACAGGGTCCCTTTCTCAAAGAATATTTCGATTTGGCTGGAAGGGTTGCTCATGTTTTTAAATTCATTTACTTGGTTAAAACCTTGATGTCTTCCGAGAAAATAAAAAGTTCAGCGAACCCAAAAATAAGGGATTTCGTCGCTCATGATGAAATTATGTTAAGCAGGATTGTTTCGGAAAAGCAAACCATTCAAATTTCATTTTTGGATGGGGAATTCATTATCGATCAGTTAAAATGGCATACGACTGATTTTTTGGGTTTAAAGGGCGGCAAGGTCGTCAACAAAAAAGCGGTCAAATACTGGGAAGTGATTGATAAAAAATAATAATGATTGCTTTTCAAAAAAAATAATTTAATGATGATTTCATAAGCCCGCATCAGGGTAAATTCTTTATCCATTTTGTTGTTTTTATATTTATTTGACCCAATTTTTGGATGTCAAAAGACTCTCTTAAGAAAACCGTGCGCAATAAAGAAAATTCCAGGCTGCAAAGTCCAAAGTCCTATTCTTCAAAAACTTTCATCACCAAGCGAAAAAAAATACTTGAAAAGGACTCAACCAGCGAACAATTGAGCGCCTGGGGATGGCCTTCTTTGATTCTACTGGGCAGTACCCTGATTATTTATGCCCTGTTGGTTTTTTTCGATTTTGACTTATCGAAATCCTCAGCGAACTTCGCCAAGTCGATTTTTACAACGACCCCGGAAAATATCACGGATGCCACGGGTAGTTTCGTTGAGTTGCTGGCCGCGATATTAGGTATTGTGATTACGGTAGTAGCAATCGTACTTCAACTGGCGGCACAAAGGTATGGCACTAGACTGATCGATCTATTTATCGCGGACCGGCTCAATCGGATTTATTTTTTCTTTATGGTCTGCTCGCTAATGTATGCGATTTTAATCGTTTTTACGATCAAAGCGAGCTATTTTCCTTTTTACGCCGTGGAGACGCTGCTATTTCTAACTCTGTTTGAAATAACGCTGTTGGCCCCCTATTTCCTTTATGTATTTAAATTTCTTACGCCCACCAACTTGTTGTCATCAATACAGGAAACGAACAGGACCTCAATCATCAACAGTACCAATCGTCAGAACTTCAGTAATCTAAAGAGATATCAAAAAGAAGTCGCCAACGCGATCGAACAGGTAACCGACTCGGCCTTGAGCGCTAACTCCCAAATGGACCGGAATTTAAGTCTCATGGCGATTAATCAACTCCGCGAGATGGTTTTAGATTATCTGGAGAATAAAACTCGCTTGCCCAAACCCTGGTTCTTGGTATCCCAGGATTTTTTTATCGGGATTTCTTCCGAGTTTTACAAGGATATCTGCGAAAAAAGGCTTTGGTTCGAAGCTAAGACTTTTATGGATATGGAACTGATCTTTAAAAATAGTATCCGGAATATGCCGGATGGCGTGAGCGCGATTGCGTATAATACCAGAATAATTGGAGAATTTGCTATCCGCAACCGAGATGACGCTCTTTTGGACTTGGTGGTTCAGTTTTACAATACCTTTATCCGTCTTGCCCTTAACGAGAAAAACGTCCGTGCCATTTTCAACCTGTTTTACCAATATCGGCTTTTAGCTGAATCGGTCTTTGACTATAACAGCGACATAGCGCAGAAAATCGTATTTTATTTTAAATACTATGGAGAAACTGGTTTGCAACAGGGTTTGTGGTTCGTACTCTATACAGCCGCTTTTGATCTTGGAAGCATGGTCGCTACCGCTTTTGATAAAAAAATGACGAATATCAGGGAAATATTGTTTATTTTTATGCAGTTGGAAGACAATATTGATAAAAAAAAGGATATGATGGCTCTAACCGGGGTTCGTAAATCCCAGCTTATTTTGGCGGCCTACCTGTTTTCAAAGGGAAATGAGGACCTAGTGAAGTTAGTGGTTGAGGATTTAAAAAACGAAACGCTGGAGCGCTTGCTGAAATGGCGAGATATGCTTTTGGATTTAAAAGAGAGGAAGTTCTGGGAAATCACTGACAGAGGAATCAATTTTGAGTATATTGATGATGAACAGAAAAAATATCTGGAGCTTTTTTATGAAAAATATATTTTGCCTCAAGTTGACTCGTTCAGGAAAGATTAGCCAAGAAACATGAACATCCTAAAAACGCGGGTTATATTATTATTTATCGTTTTTTGCGGGATCTCCGTATCGTCCAGAGCATCTGATCTGCCCAATTCTTACGAGATTAAAAGTATCCGTGAGCAAGTCCTGGTTTCTTTTCACAGCCTGATGGATATGTGGAGGGAGGAGTTGTATTTTGATATGTACGGACTGGGGCTTTCGGATGACAAAAAAATCATTTCCAAGGTCGAGTTTGCGCAAAGGATGGTGGATTTATATTGGAAACCCTCCCTGAAACCAGAAATCATCGAAAACGCGATCGTTGACTACCGAACTCTGGTGGAGATTCACGCTGTAATTGAATTTGAGCATAAGGTTAATCCCGGCAGGCGTATCAAGAGAAGGATGTTTTTTTTGGGGATTTTGGAGAACAACAAATGGAATTTCAGTTTAAGGCAGTTGATTAAAGCGCCTTTTTCGGGGAAACCCTATAGCGAGCCGCCTAAAAAAACAAATACGGATAAAAAACAAAACGACAACCCCAAGCCAAAAAAAGAAGAGAAGCCTGCTCCCATACCACCTAAGTAAGAAATAATATTTTCATACCGCAATTTATTGTCAGCGGTTCTTTATATTTTTCCCCTTAATATTTAACAATTCGTATCATTATCAAGTCAGATGTCAAAAACCAAGCAGCATGTGTTTTTAGAAGAGATTGATTTTTTATTAAAAGAGATCGTCAAGGTCCAGGTTTTGACCTATGCGGAGGAGTTTAAAGGATATCAATACAGTGAATTTTACGACCTGATCGAATCGGTAGAGCGGTTTATAAGAGAAACCAATTTGGAAGATTTCGCGGTATCAACGGCGCGTGGAAAACGTTTTAAGGAATTCAAAAGAGTCTGGCTAGGCTTTTTAAAAGCCGGTTGGATGCGGTGTATCGCGCCAGCTATTTTTGGGGGGGACCCTTTGCCAAAAGCGGTCGTTTTGGCCATCAAGGAAACTATCGCCAGATCAAGTCCTGCTTTTTACCGATTTTTAGAAAGCAATCTTTCGGTGATGGAGTCCGTTTTTCTGTATGGTCTGCCAGCGCAAATTGAGGAGATCAACGAACCTATCAAAAAGATGGAGCTTTCAGGACAACTGTCGGTGCTTGAAATAATGGAGAGCTTCGCGGATTTAGATATTCAGACAGTGGCAAGGAAAAAAGATGATTACTTTTTACTGGAGGGGAAAAAACAATCAACATTCATGGGGTTTGATGAGCAGGCTGAAAATCAGGCGCATCTGGTTTTAGCCAAACTCGCAGAGCCTGAAAGTAATAATCCGGAATACGCTCTTTTTGCGGCCTATCGGTTTACAGAGGGGAAAGCGGGGGGAATGATCGAGAATTTTCGGTATATTGCCTCCGGAAAGGAGCCTGAAATAGAAACCCAATCCCCTGGGATTATCGTCTATGGCGGGGATGAAGGCTGCAGAGGTTCAATTCTGTCGAAATCAAAAGTTATAAAAGATAAAGGGATTTTCGTTGATAGTCAGATCAAGGGCGAGATTTTGGAAAATATCGCTTTTTGGGATAGGGCGATGGGCGAAATCGAATCGGTGATGAATAAAAAAAATCAGTTTTTAAATAGTGTGAATAAAAATAAATCATCGATACTTCTAAATCCGTATTATCTCGCCTTAACCGATAGTCTTTTGGAAATCCGGTCTTGGTCGGAGGGCATAAGGAGTCTGCTTTATATGGAAGGATTTTATCAGGATTGCGTTAACTACGGTATGGCTGATAAGAAAAATTATTTCAATGACCTTAGATTATTTTACAACGGGATACTCATGCTTTATGCCGAAGACGCGAACTCTTTGGTTAGGCAATCCATCAATAAGTCTTTCAAGCTTATCAAACAGGTGTTTGGGGCTGAAATGGCGATGAAAAAAACGATACCTTTCAACAATCACCAAGGGGGTGTTTCGCGGGCTTATGATTTCGTATACGAGAAGGTGTTGAAAAATGAAAGCCGGGTATTTAAAAACCTTTTGCTGGAATTTGAGAAAGTCGATGCTCATCAGGCTGTTTCAGAGCCTCTTTGTGAAGCGACGGCAGTTTGGGAAGATTACCTTGGGGGCGCGGTCTTGCATCTGGATGACCTTCATCAAGCCAGCGGGAAAATGGAGCCGGGGCAAAAAAAACTGCATGTGAAAAAAACGGTTCAGCTCCTGGGGGATCTTCTGGTTTGTTACCATCTCATTCAACAGGGACTGGCGGCCGAAGAAAAGCTAAAGGAACGGGAAGTGAATTTTTATCATCTTAAAGAAGACGTCAAAAAAGAAAAATCGTTATGGAAGTGGTATAACAAACTGGTCTACGCGGAGTATTTCGCTCTTAACCAACTGACGAAACAAGAAAGTAATCTAAAGATATTGAAGAGAAACGCTACGACGGTTTTAGACGTGTTTTTGCTGGACGGGCGTTCTTGATTTCAATTTGTCGATAAGATCACATACGGTGAAATTTAAAGATTGATGATATGGCGAAAAATGATAAAAAATGCACGGTCGTTTTCGATGATAACTTAAGCCACGGGGAGGCTCAGGATTTGATCGACGCGTTTATGTTATTTAAGGGGGTGAGGAAAGTCGACGCAGACCTGACGACCTCAACGAAAGTGCCTCCAAAAGCCGAAAACAAGGCCAGAGATAGAAACCCTCGTCCTCAGATTTTTAATGAGGAGGATAAAACCTCACTCGAATTGATCGATCACGCCATTTTATGGGGAGTGCAAACCAAGATGATCACTCTGGATGAAATCAAGGATTTAACGCCTGAGCAATTAGTGCAAAAGGCTCTTTATTTGATCGAATCCATGCCCGAAGAAAAAAAGAAATTATTGGGCGGCCAACTAACTGAATTTTTTAGCAATCGAGAGCAGTAGTCTTGTTGGGTATTTTTCGTTTGGTTGGCGGGTTTATTCGGCATGGGTGTTGCTTGTTTTAAAGCAATGAAACCATAAGCAATTATTCAACAAAACCAACAAAAGAAAAACATGTCCACAAATACCGCTCGCGGATTATTAATTTTATTTTTTATACTATCCTCCAATCTTGTTTTTGGCCAGATTGTAACCCCCTCATTTGACAGTAGCCAACTGGTGGAACTCGCGACAGCGTCAAGCTGGAGGTCCTCGCCGGTCTTGTCGGTTTCCCAGTCCCGACTCAAGGGGGAACTAACCGATAACAGCGCCGCGCTATCTGATATCCAGGTTGACGGTCAACAGGTGAATATAGCGATTTTGTATAAGTCTTTCGCTCTGGAAGGATCGGTAAACAAAAGCACTTCCGATCTGGCGGATAGCACCTCGGATGCGATGATTCTACAGAGGAGCACCCACAGGATTAAGCATGAAAAAATTTCCTACCGCTGGGGGAAAAGCCTGGCGTTTGGCGCATCCGCAAAAACGGATATTGATACCACGACAATTCAAGGGACCGCTTTGGGAGTCTCTTTTCGAATGATGGATTATCTGTTTTTAAGCTGGGGTATGGAAAAAATGACCGACCAGGACCTTTCGTGGGGAAACCAAATAGCAGGCGTTTCGGTCTACTCGGTGGAGCATTTCCGTCTTGAATATTCGAAAATTACCTCTCCCGACGCGGTATTGGGCAGCTTGAGCCATGACGGATATAGCCAGAACAATCTAAGCCTGGAGTTTAAATTGGGTAATTTTATCATCATCATGAAGAATGAGACAATAACCCACAGCCAAAAGGGTGAAGTCAAAACCGATTTGGCCGGATTTGGTTTTATGCCTCAATCGGGTTTGGCGGCTTCGATTAATTACCAAAAAACAACCCAGGAAAACGTCTTTAACGGGTCTGGTTACCGATTCAGTCTGGCTTATAACTTTTAAGGTTTTCGCGGCCCGGAAACAACAGCCTCATAAAGGATTTGGGGACGGGGTTTATGGCTTTTTTTATTCCTTGCGGGTTGGTTGAGCAATCAGAAGTAAGTTTAATCGGATACCGGTTTTTGAGCTTGGATGAATTGCTCAATATTATCGAGATCCTTCTTCGATAGACCTTTGATCATCTTCAGTTTATCCCTGTCAGTTTTATAGATATTATCCATTGTTTGGAATTCTTTTAAGAGTAGCTTTCTTTTAGTGGGACCAATCCCCGGGATATCTTCCAGCAACGAGTGAAAGGCATTTTTGGTTCTTAATTTGCGGTGATACTCTATCGCGAAACGGTGAGCCTCGTCTCTGATTTTCTGTAGAAAGTGGAGGCAATCTGAATTTTTTTTCAAGCGGATTTCATTTTTTCGGTTGGGTTTTACGACGTACTCGAAATCAAAGTCTTGGATGAACCCCTCTTTTCTTTTTTCGCTTTTGCCTTTAGCCAGTCCTAAAAGGTCAACCTTTCTCAGATCCAACTTTAATTCCCTTAAAGCCCTTAGAGCGCTACTGACCTGACCTTTTCCACCATCGATCAGGATCAGATCCGGCAAAATGGCAGGCTTGCCTTCCTTTGGCCTGTAACGTCGGCCCATGACTTCTTCCATGGATAAGAAATCGTTGATACCCTTAACATGACGAATTTTATAACGGCGGTAATCTTTCTTAAAGGGCTTATTATTTTCCCAGACCACCATCGAGGCGACTGAACTTATTCCCGAGGTGTTGGAAATATCGAAACACTCCACTCTCATAGGCAGGTTTTTTAGGTTTAGCGTACTTTTTACTTCATTTAATATCAGTTCATCGTCTTTGGAAGATTGTATTTTAACCAAAATATTCTGTTCGCCGTTTTTTCGCGCCAGATCCAGAAGTGCCTTTTTTTCGCCTCTTGATGGAAATAAAAGCCGGAGTTTGGCTGGCTTTTCTCGATTGGCGTATTGCTCGAAGATGTTGAATTCTTCATCCTCGAACGGCAGCAATATTTCTCTGGGCAGTGGATTGCCGCCTGAAATATAAAGCCTGGAAAAAGCCGATCGTAAAAGCTCCAGGTCGGTAAACCTTTCAGCTTTTCTGAAAAAAAGGAAATCATCGCTTAATAGGATTCCAGCTCGAATGAACAGGATCTGGATTCCGGCGAATCCACCCTGGCGGACAACGGCAAAGACATCCCGGTCGATCTTTTGTTTGGAAACGATTCTTTGTTTTTGGATAATCGCGCTTAAGGCTCTGATCTGGTCTCTGATCTTGGCGGCGTCCTCAAAGAGCAGTGCTTGGGATTTTTCGAGCATTTCCTTTTTCAATTGCTGGAGCAGGTCGTCGAAATTCCCTTTTAAAATCTGCCGTACTTTGTCCACGATTTTTTTGTACTCAAGAGGCGTGATCAACCCAGCGCAAGGTGCGAAACAGCGTTTGAGCTGGTAGTTTAAACAGGGGCGGTATGTTTTTGATCCGTCAAGGATCATTTTGCTTTGTCTTAAGGGAAAAGTTTTCTTAATAATTCTCCAGGCAGATCGAACTTGGGTTACGGCCACATACGGACCGAAATAAAGAGAATAATCTCTTTCCTTTTCCCGGACCAGGGTTAGCCTGGGATAAAGTTCATTGATTGTGAGTTTGAAATAGGGGTAGGTTTTATCGTCTTTGAGCTGGGAATTGTACTTGGGCTTGTGAATCTTGATTAAATGGTCCTCCAGGATAAAGGCCTCAATTTCATTAAGCGTGACGATCCATTCGACATCCGCGATGTGGGGTAGCAGATTCTCAATGCGGGGGTCGGTTTTTTGGGAAGGATTGAAATAATTACGGACTCGGTGGTTTAGTTTTTTCGACTTGCCGATATAAATGATTTCGTTATTTTTGGATAAAAACTTATAGACGCCGGGTTGATGGGGCAGAAGTTTTAATTTGTCTTCAAGGCTCATTTCAGTTGGATCGCTTAGACGATTTAAAAAAAATATAATTGGGCTATTGACAAGGATATTAAAGGTTTTAATCATGTAGCTCAAGCCGGATAGACCAAATTTGGGATTATACGGTTGCTGGAAAGGAGCGTATTTGAGATAATATCAACTAAATGGTTGAAAATTGGAAAAA
>JAOUME010000026.1 GCA_029881655.1 Deltaproteobacteria bacterium
TTAAGATTCGTGGATTATTTTCCAGTCAGCGAGTCCAACAGCCTTTATCAGCCATTTTTTGAGAATCACTGGAAATTGTTTAACTACAAACCGGATTATACTTCCCCGACTTCCTATACCATCTTTGCCTACGAGGCCATTGAAATCCTGTCTGGTCTATTAGACGAACCAAAAAACCAAAACCGCGAATCCTTACGAGAATCACTTCAAAATCTAAAGGATTTTCAAGTGATGACCGGTAAAGTCACCACTCTCCAAAACCGCGAACTACTTAAAGAGTTAAATATCCTCAGAATCAAGGGTGGTCATACGATTTCGGTATTTTGACGGCTCAGAACCTACCAGAAATTAAAACCCCTTGTTGAAATCCTTTAGATATTTATATAGCGGGGCATCCGATTGAATTATCAGTTTCGTATTGTTGCCGATAATTTTTTTATACCCATCCAAAGTCGTTATAAAAGCATAAAACTCGGGGTCCTTGTTGTAAGCCTTACCATAAATGGCCGTAGCTTTTGCATCCGCTGTACCACGAATGGTTTCAGCTTCCAGATAAGCCTGTGACTGGATTTCCTTTAATCTTCTTGCCATCTCTCCCAGGATCTCGGCTTTCTTGGCCTCTCCTTCTGATCGTTTTTGGGCGGCGATTCTTTCCCGCTCGGAAATCATCCTGGAATAGACCTTTTCACGAACCTGGTTGGTGTAGTTCACTCTCTTGACCAAAACATCCAAAATCTCAATACCGAAACCATTGGTTATTTTTGAGACATTGTCTAACACCAATTGCGAGAACTGATCCCGTCCGATTAATATTTTTTCTTTTCTTGTGGCGCTCTCAGTTGATGAAACATAAGCCTCATTCCAATCCGAACTGCGGATGATTTCTGCCAGGTTGTTTTTTGTTACAAAATCGCGAACCGCACCATTGATTAAATCGTCCATCGTCAAGGTCGCCCGGTTCATTGTCTTTAATCTTTGCCAAAATAAAAGAGGATCGACGATCTTCCATCTGGCGGTTGTATCAACCCAAATAAACATTTTGTCGTTGGTAGGAATTTCGTTAGGTTCTCCATCCCATTTTAAAATCCTTTTATCGAAATAGTTCACTTTCTGAATCATAGGTATCTTGAAATAAAGTCCAGCATCCACGACCTTTGTACCGACCGGCTCACCAAACTGAGTCAAGATAACCTGTTGCCCTTCATTCACGACATAGACGGAGTTATACCCAATAAAAAGCAGAATCAATATAAATACAACAAGCTTCATCGTTTTGTTCATTTCAACTCCTTCGAACTGGTTTGGGACCTTCTATCTCTGGTATCTTCTTTTAGCAAATCATCAAGTCCTTGAGCATTGCCGAAATTAATGATGGGTATCATTCCGCCTTTTCCTTTATCAAGCATGATGATCTCTTTGATATTCGGGAAGACATCCTTGATCGTTTCGATATACATCCGGGTTCGGGTCACTTTTTTCGCGTTTTTGTACTCTTTATAGATCGAATTGAAACGGGCAACATCCCCTTTTGAGTTGTTGGTCCTCTCGATTGCGTAACCTTGAGCTTCCTCGATCAGTCTCTTTGCCTGGCCAAGAGCCTTGGGCAGTTTTTCGTTGGAAAGTTTTTCAGCTTCGTTTCCGAGCCGTATTTTATCCTGATCGGCTTCGTTAACATCGTTAAATGACGGCCTGACCGGATCAGGCGGATTGACATCCAGCAACTGCACCACAACCAGTTGAAGTCCAGAGGAATATTTATTAAGTAATTCCTGCATTTCCTTTTGAGTCGAATTGGCCAATTCTCCCCTGTTATCCAAAACAAAGTTGAAATCTCGGTTGCCGACTAGTCTTCTTAAAACCGATTCGGATATATCCCTGACGGCCGCTCTCGGGTTTTCGATATTAAACAGGAAATGTTCTGGGTCCCTTATCTTGTACTGAACCACCCAGTTGATTTGGATTACGTTTTTATCCGCTGTCAGCATCAAGGATTCGAGATCAATATTGGCGTTCCTGGAAGTGAATTGGTCGCCAATGTTTTTCCTGAAACCGAACTCTTCTTTTCTGATCGATTCGACATCCACTTTAACGACTTTTTCTATGATCGGAATTAAAAAATTTAGCCCAGGTGGCGTGTTTCTGTAATACTGCCCAAAACGAAGGACAACTCCCTGTTCGCCAGGTTGTATCTGATATACGCTTTGATAAAGCAGAAACAGGATAATCAAAAAAGTAATGAGATATCCAAAATTCATTTTTGAAGGTGTGGGAGGGGTTCCTCCTCCGTTACCGGGAAATCCGGGTTTTTTTTGTTTTATATTAAAAAGTTTTTTCAGACCTTTTTGAATTAATTCATCCAAATCGGTTGGTTTTCTTCCTGGACCACCCCATGGATTATTATTTTCCGGCATTCACCACTCCCTTGTTCTTATTATTAAATATTACTTATAAATCTTTTTTTGTTATCCACTAATGCGGAAAGCGATATTCATATAACTTTGATATTATAATATGATGGTTTTTATAACAATATAAATCTCAAAAAAACCTTCTAATATGATCGATAATTTTTCACCGGTCGTTTCTGGTATCTGCTGACCGCTTGATCGTGCTCCTTATAGGTTTTTGAAAACTTGTGTCTCCCATTACCCATACCTACGAAATACAAATAATTGGTATTATCCGGTTTGACCGCCGCCATCAAGGATTCCAAACCAGGATTAGCGATAGGCGTTTTCGGCAATCCTAAAATCACATAAGTATTAAAATCAGTTCTTTTACGCAATTGTCTGCGTTTGATATTCCCGTCGAAATTCTCTATACCATAAATGACGGTTGGGTCGCTTTGAAGCTTCATTCCCTTTCTTAATCGGTTATGAAAAACTGATGAAATGATGGTTCTCTCCGCTGCGTTTCCCGTCTCCTTTTCGATTATGGAGGCGAGATTAACTGCGTCATAATAACTCAACCCGGCTTTTTTTGCCATTTCGCCATAGTTCTTCGGGATTTTTTTTAAGAAATTATCTGTCATCGCCCGAAGCAAGGTTTTTTCAGTCGATTGTGGAGCAATCATATAGGTATCAGGATATAAAAAACCTTCCAGGCTTTTCACTTCGACTGGCAAATTAAGTGACTTAATAAAATTCTGATCTTTCATTAAATCAAGATATTTCCCCTGATTTTGGAATTTATTACTTTTTAATATCTCGGCTATCTCAGTGGTTCGCAGACCTTCTCTGATGGTAAATTTGACTAAATCAAAACGCCCTTCATCCAGCACCTGAACGAGATGATATATCGAGACACTGCCTTTAACCAGATAATTCCCGGATTTATAGCTTTTCTTCTTACCTAAGATAAATGAGTAGAATTTAAAAAGTCTTTTGGAGGAAATCAATCCCAAAGCTTCAAGCTTCGATGATATCTTGTTAAGTGTTTCCCCTCTCTCGATCTCAAAAACGACGCTTGGGGCGCGGTCTCCATTGTAAGGCGTCAACAATCCCGCCAAAAAAATAATGGTGAAGACCGTTATTACGAGAATTAAAATTGGCAGGTATTTTTTGATTATTGAGAGCATTTAACTAATTATAGCTTTGAAACATTAGGAGAAGACAGATTCCCAGTAAGTTTAAGAGATATTGCTCCAGAACTGTTTTTATAGCCATCAATGATCTGGCTGACAAAACCCAGCTTGGAAGAGTAATCCTTCTCCAAAACCGCGGTCAAGGATAGATTAACTCGTGATTGGTCAAGAGTTTTCCAGTTCACATTGATCGTCCCCTGGAGGTTAGCCTGAATATCCCCTTGAGATGTTGCCTTGAGTTCCATCGATCGCTCTGACAGGTTCAAATTTCCATTGACCTTGGATAAACGGGTTTCAGGAAGTTCAAGTGGTAAATTTGTCGTTTTCGAATCCCCGACAATTTTCATGTTGCTGATTTCAACATCCAACTCTCCCGTTATTGGTTCGGTGAAGTAAAGCTTGCCATCAAATGACAGTTTGGGTTTGGAAGTGACCAGATTACTTTTTCTAATCGGATTAACTTTTTCAAGCTGAATATCTTCACCAGAAACAGAAGTATTCAATCCCGGTATAAAGCGAACGACCCCATCAATAGATCCTTGGTACAGACTCATTTTATAGGGAAATCCCAAAGAAAATAGCGCAGAAATTAAATTAAGGCTAATATCAAATTCGTCGATCCTTACTAACTCGACCCTCTGATTCATGTCAATCACCCGAATATCGCCGAGGCGAATCCCCCATATTTTCGTTTCAGCTGAAGTGAGTTTAACATTGAAAGTAGGCGGTGTTGATTCATTGATTGTAGATTCCATCCAGGGTGTAAAAACTTCGTCGGTGACGTTCATCCAAAGCGATAACATAAAAAGCCCAAGGACTCCTAGTGAAATAATTGAGTATCTAAGCACTTTTATTATCATTGGATTCTTACTGGCTGATCAAGTTCAAATTAGCGCGTAACAACTTCTCGTTCTTAAAAGAAGGGCTCAACTCCAAACTTTCGATGACAATACTTGGCTTTTGGTTTTCGATGCGATAAAGGGTCATCGCCAACTCGTTCAAATTGATTTCATCCAGTTTCAAGACCAACTTCTGCCCGTCTTTATAGCGGTCATCAACCACGGTTTCCGATTGGCTTTTGATATTCACCTGACTTAACAGATTATCAACAATGCGGTCCAGTTTGTTGGTTCTTTTACTGTTTAAACCCGTAATCAGCCTTATACTTTCACCCATCTCATTTAACTGGTTCAGTTTCAGCTCAGTCCGGTGGATTTTATTGATTAAATCATTTTTGTAATCAATGATCGGGTAGAGCCCATACTGAAAAAACAATACGGGTATTATTACCGCCGCGCAGATCAAAATGAGTATCTTTTCCCTCTTGTTCAGTTCCATCGTATCAGCCTGTTTTAGGTCTTATTGAAAAGGAAAATTCGATCTCACTGTTAGATAGCCTCTTCTGAGTGGTTTTAGTAATATATTCATCTTCTGAAAAATAATCATCCATTTTCTTTTTCAGCATTTCAAAATCCTTTTCATTTAAAACATTTCCTTGCAAAGACAAACTCTTATCGCTATAGATCATCTTCTTTACGCTAAAACTAGCCACATCTTTTTTAATCAAGGAAACATTGCTAAAAAGCAAAGATACCGTATAGTGACGATTTTCAAATTTTTTGTTTTTAATTTTTAATAATCTGATCTCTTTAGTTTTATCACGAAGTATCGTTGCCGCATTCTTTTTGGATGTGCCAGGGGGTAAATATTTTTTGATAGCGATGCTGTATTTTCTATCCAACTCATCAAATTTTGAGCTGTCCTTGATGATCATGTAACCAACCGAACCAAAATACAAAACAAGGCAAGCCGCGATAATGCCACCCGTAACGATGATTTCTCTGAGATATTTTTTAGCCTCCTTGATTAAAAACAAACCGGATTTAAATAGGTTGATCCTTTGAGGCGAACGCAGAACAGAGGATTGAAAAAGCTTTTCGTTTACCACCGACGGAAGAGTCATGCCTCGATCATTGTCCATCTGCTCGGAATCAGGATCTTCTGTAACTTCTTGCTTTATATACTCCAACTCCTCATTTTCGGTTACCTTTACAAAATCGATCAAACCATGATGCAATCTTATGTCGAATCGCTTTTTTGACTCAACTCGAATCATATCGATCTTTTGATTGATGCTATCAATTACTCCCGCGAAAGACGCATCATTCTTTAAACCGCCAGGATGATCGACATAAGAAATCCCTGTTAAAAATTCTTCCTGATACACAAATATCCGGGCCGCATCCTCATCAATACAAATATAAATCTGATTGTCGGGAGTGATTTTTTCTCGATAACTTAGATCGATCAAGTTACACAAAGGAGTAACTGAGCCCACCTCAATCGAAGCTTCCTTGCAGGCAGAGATAATTTGAGAGACGATCTCTTTCCCGGCTGAATAAACCCCGATCTCGGTTCGGGATAATTCCTTACTGACTTTGATATGATGACTATAAAAATATGTGTCCAATTCCTCGATAACTTGATTTTGCAACTCGAATTCCAGCACTTGTTTGACTTTCCTGCTGCTGATAGGTGGAAAACAGAAATAATGGTATCCTAGGAAATGATGGTCTAAAACGAAATTGACCTTATAGTCGCTTGAAAGCCGCAGTGACTTTACAAGTTCGGTAAGGCTATCTCTTAAATTGATTTCAGGATCATCAAGTCTTACAAGTTCTTTCAATAAAACTTTGGTGTTGGGATCAGGGGAATAGCTGTAGATTTTATGCTGGGTTATGATGAAATAAATATTCTGCATGAAACAGGTGCTATCGTTTAACTAGCTTCGACAAATTCTCCGATTTGTCTGAATTTCTGATATCTCGCTTCAATCAGTTCTGTTCCAGATAATTTGGCAAGCTCTTTGTAGTTGGATAAGATGATTTCTTTCATGCTATATAAAGCCTTTTGGGGGTCATTGTGGGAACCGCCCAGAGGCTCTGGTATGATCTGGTCGATGATCTTAAATCCGAGCAGATCTTGCGCGGTATATTTCAGGTTTTTCGATGCCTCACGAGCCATACTGCCGTCTCTCCACAAAATACTGGCGCACCCCTCTGGTGTGATAACCGAATAGATGGAATGCTCAAACATCAAAACCCGATTGCCGACTCCAAGCGCTAAGGCGCCACCGCTACCACCTTCTCCCATGATAATACATATAATGGGTACGGCAAAACCCGCCATTTCCCTTAAATTTACGGCAATGGCATCAGATTGCCCTCTCTCTTCGGCGCCGATACCTGGGTAGGCTCCCGCTGTATCAATCAATGTTAAAATAGGTATGCGAAATTTATTGGCAAGCTTCATCAGGCGCAGGGCTTTGCGGTATCCCTCAGGGTGCGGCATTCCAAAATTGCGTTTGAGGTTCTCCGTCGTGTTGCGGCCCTTTTGATGACCTACAACCAAAAATGAAATCCCCTCGATTTTACAGAATCCCCCCACAATGGATGGGTCGTCCCTAAACTGTCGATCCCCATGCAATTCGATAAAACCCTCGGTGCATTTTTCAATAAAATCAAGAGAAAAGGGTCTTAGCGGATGCCTTGAAAGTTGCGTTTTCTCCCAACTGGATAAGTTGGAACAGGTTGTGATCTCAAGCTCCTTGGATTTCTTCTCAAGCTTCTTGATTTCTTCCGTCAAAACGATTTTTTCATCTTCCTGCAAGCGTTTTAATTCCTCAATTTTACTTTTTAACGCTAAAATCGGTTTTTCAAATTCTAAAACGAACATAGTAACCAGCCTTTGTTGGTTAGATTATAATGGGTTTATCAATTTTTAAAATTGCTTTCCGGAAAGGCTAAACCAGCTCAATCATCAATCTCTCAGTTCAGCTTTGGCAAAGCCCCGTTTAAAACAAAATTCAAAACCTATGGTCCATTTTTAGTCTAACACGCTGGCGAATTGCTTTTCAGCGGTCATATTGCTGAAAATATCATCTTCGTTTGAAATCGGCACCTGGGTGTCGGTAAAACCTTTCGAGATGGAATACAAAAATTCATTAAGCACATTCGCCATGTTCGTCATCGTTGTTTTCTTCTTTTTGATGCTGACAATATCGATATCCAAAAGTAGTCCAGGTTGAACGTGAAATGGATTGATTTGACTGGTAAATTCTTCAAAATTATCCTCAAGAAATCTTAGCCTGGCTTCAACGACATTCCGAGTTTCATCACTTTGATCCCCAAAAGTCTTGGCCAGTTTCTCTCTCATCAAAGGAAAGCGTTTTGAAATCTCCTCAATCAAATGCTCCTTTGTAGGATTCGCTTCACTAACGATGGTATCTTTCGGAGGAATAAAGGTGATTTCGTTCCATTTTTTCTCTGTATCGGTAACGACATTCTCTACAGTTTCAGTTGTATCGGTTTTGCCGAAAAAGCCGCTAGATTTTTTTTCAACAGGCTTTGAAGAAAGCATCTTACCTGAAAGAGTTTCCCAATCGTCATAGCCCTTCTTCTTGCGGTCGGAAATATAAATCCCATGACACACATCCCAAAGATGGACCACTTCCCGCTCTAACTCCTCGATTTGAGAAGAATAGGCTCTCCTTAAGGCGTTGAGTTGCTCATGGTCATAATATACCAGGCGGATATTGTATCTCTCATCTGGCAGTTTGGTTGATTCTTCTTCCTCATATTCACGTATAACGCATTCTCTTGCGTTCTTGTAGTTCTCGATGTACTGATAACCCATTTTGCTGGTATCCAGAATTGTGGTGATCGCGTTCACGGCGGTATTGAATCCTCGGTTTCGGATGTTTTCCTTGTCGATGATTTTCTTGATGTTCTCACGGATATTTAACGCATCGTGCTCGGTCGAACTGATTTCAGCCTGAATACCCTCGACCGCGTCCAAAAACTTTTTCGCTATAAACTGATAACGCTTTGAATCCTCGCTGTCATCATCCGATACATATTTATCCATAATTCTGAAACGTTCAAACACCTTGCCGGAGTCACTGAGTTCCTCCTTGCCGTCTCCCATCAGGCGGATGTTGGTCTCTTCAAGTTCCTGATCAATCAGGTTGTGAATATGTTTGGCAACGATATCTTTGACCAGAAAAGTTACGGGTATCTGATAGTGATAGATGGGACTGATCAACTCCGAATCCATGACGCTGATCGAAAGTTTCAGGTCCATGACCGTTTTGGGTCTTCTGGGATTGTCTCTAAATGAGCATTTGACGATTGCGTAAGAGTTTTCTCCCCTGACGAATGCGCCAACATCTGATTTTTCTCGCAACATGGCGTTTGTATGGGTTTCCATCTCAGTCACACCTCTTTTGATGTGATTTTGCAAATGCCCATACATCTTTACAACCGAATTTTCAATCTTGCCCGTGTTAAACTCACCTTCGTGGCCTATTTTTTCAATGATTTCGGTAATTTCCCTAGGTGTATACTTGTTTAAGACCTTGCTTTCCTCCTTATCGACCAGATCACGAAATTTTTTACTCATTTCGTCTTCCATGGTTACGATATAGCGGTTTAGCATATTCTGGAAGTCCTGATTAAAATAGTTGTGAAGTTTCGACTTCACTGATCCCATAATATCGAGCCTTTCCAGTACTTCAGGCGGAAGTTTGGCGTGAATGTGATTGAGAATCTTATCCACTTCCTCGTCTATAACCGATTTCGCCTCTTCATATTCGTCTCTATTATCTCTGTTCAAGCTGTTTCTGGAACCAACCGCACTTGGTTTTTCCGGATGAACGAAACTGGGTCCCTTTAGGATAGTTTCTCGTGCCATAACTTCTCCCTTTGCTGATTGATGTGTAGTTAGTTTGAGTTAAATATTTTATTGTAAACCGTAAAATAAAACTTTTTTTAATGTCGATATTGTTAAATATCATAGAATAATTTAAATTTCCATCAAAACCCTATCCTATTTTTTTATGTACTTGTATCAAAATGTTATTTGTAATGCAACTATTTAGATCCGGAATAACGAATATAAAACATTTTTTGCGAACTGACGTTCTCATCGTCCCGGCTGACGACCACGATCTGGTTGTATTCTCCGTCCAAATCCATTAAAAAATCAAAATCAACCCTTTTACGCGCATCCATGGCCAAATAATTCTGATAAAAGATTTTTTTCTTATTATTGAAAATAAAAACATCCTTTACCCCCTTTTGATCAGTTATGAAGCCCTTGATGGGGTATTTTTTATTCGAATACGTATGGAGTTGATCCTTCAATGTGATGACTGGAGATTGGTTATCGATTTTTTTCACCTTACTTTTATAAGGAATTTTAAAGGTTTGATTGACGGAAGTAAACGGGAAAGTCCCATCAATGACATCCAAGGAAAAATCGAGATCACCGTCAGCTGGAAAATCCTTTAAGATAAATTGAAATACAGCCGATCCATTTTTTTGTGAGCCGATCGATTTGATATTGACCCTGCCTTTCTTTAAAAAGACATTATTACCTTCCCCATTTTTTAATAGCACCGTCACGGGCCCCGACTCTCCCAAGCCGTTGTTGGTGAGTTTCACCTTAACCGAAACGGTCTCATCGACCTCAAGCTTCTGGTTGCCGTTCCCTGATGAAAGATGCTTGCCATTTTCAAAAACGGATATTTCATACGCAAAGTGAGGACGTTTCAATTCCGAAACACTCAACTCCGAATAGGCCTTATGAACCTTTCTTTCATCCTGGTCGGTGAATTCAAAACTAATAAGATCATTTCTCGATAAAATGGATTTGGAAATATTAATGGGGACAAACCATTCTTTGGTTTCTCCGGGACCGATTTTGCCAAATGCAAATTGTCGGTCATCAAATAGATGGCTATCGCTTTTAGAAACAGCCATGAGGCGCGAAATTCCCTGCTTACTGATATTTTTCGCCTGCAAGTAAAGCCGGATATCACTATCTGCGGGAATTGCGCCCAAATGTTTTTCCCAAACTTCCTTTTTCCCCTTGATCTTTTTGATTTCTATCCAGGATTTGCTTTGTATTTTGCCTGGTTTGTCAAATTTAAAAGCATTCCAATCAGTTTTAAACTCTGTAAATTTTTTCACCAGTTTTGATTCCTGATTTTTCTGTTCCTTTTCGAAAAAAAGGTGAGTGGTCCTAAGCAGGTTATCGTAATTCCGTTTCTTATTATTTATCAGGACCTGCAAGGCGGATTGCACCAAAAAATCCTTTTGAAGCTGTTCCAGCTTATCGACTTTGAAATCCTCGGGTTCATCCTCATGCTCACTTTGAGCCACCTTATCAGATTTATCCTCAAAAAGATAAAACACTCTTTTTTCGGCTTGCTCGGCTTTATCGCCCCATTCGGCGAAATTCTGGTCAAGAGAATCCTCATTGTGATTATCGCCATTCGGAGTGATTTTTAGGTAATCGCTTGAGATGTAATAAGGTTCAACTACGATATTTGGGGTCACCCCTACTGATTGAATCGAGATTTTGCCTGGTGTCAGATATTTTGAAGTGGTCAGTTTCAAGGCAGAGCCTCCATCAAGCGGAATGACCTGTTGAACCGATCCTTTCCCAAAAGTCTGACGTCCGATCACCACAGCGCGTTTGTTTTTCTTCAAAGCGGCGGTCACAATCTCAGAGGCTGACGCCGAGCCTTGATTAACTAACACGACCATGGGGATATCGACAATACTGCGAAACCAGTTTGCTTTGAATTGCTTAGAGAAATGACTGCTGACACCGGCCGTCGATACGATAACGCCGCTATCCAAAAACAGGTCGCTGATCTTAATCGCCTGATCTAATAGCCCACCAGGGTTGTTTCTTAAATCGACGATCAAACCGGAAAAATCTTTGAGATCATAATCCAGTTCCTCTAGTTGATCCTTGATTTCCGTATAAGTGTTTTTTTGAAATGTCTTGATTTTTAAATACCCTACCCGTTTATTTTTCAGTTTGAACTGATGAGACTCCACGCTTTTAATCTTTATCAAAGCGCGCTTTATAACGAACTTTTTGGCTGAGGTGAACCCCTTGCGCATGATGAAGATCTCAACCTTGGTGTTGACTTCACCGCGGAGCTTATTGACAGCGTCAGTCAAAGACATGTTGACCGTGGACTCGTCATCAATCTGGATGATCTTGTCGTCAGATTTCAGATTCGCTCTGGAAGCTGGCGTGTCATCGATTGGAGCGATAATTGTCAACTGACCATCCCTGAGCCCGATCATCATTCCCACCCCTCCGAAATTGCCGGAGGTCGTGGTGCTGAAATCAGAATAAGCCTCTGGAACCAGCAAAAGCGAGTGTGGGTCCAGTTTCTGTAAAAACCCATTGATAAGAGCGTAATCAACGTTCTTCGGCTTCTCATCTTCTTCGAGATGTTTTTTGGTAAAAAGACCGATCTTCTGCAATATTATATTAAGCTCACCCACCCCCTTTGGTTTTTTAAAACGAAAATTCTGAGTGAACTTATCTACGCTGATTTCGATTAAAACATCGCCCTTCTCATATGATATCTTGGTCAAAACTTGCGCTATGCTCGAAGATAGTTTTTCAAGCGCCCCTTCCAACATCTTATCTGGCTTGACCCGTTTTTGATCAACATAGCCTTTGCTGACATAATTTAAAACTTTGTATATCAGATCGGATTCTGGAACAAACCTTTTTGCCGTCAGATCAGATACAAAAAACGTAATAAAGACCGCTAACAATAGGGTCGTTGTAATAAATCTTTTCCTCATAATAACTAAAATTAGGTTGGAAGCTTTTTGACGATTGGAATTAATTGCTCGTAGTATGAGGCGGCTCTTTTTTGATGCTGCTGCTTTTCCTCACCCTTGGTGAACTCGGTTGCCATACTGTGTTTTAAACCTTGGGAAAGACATCTCAAAGCAAGAAAAATCGGCATAATCAATGGCAGTTCCTTGTCCTTGCTCAGCTTCTGATAGGACTCAGTAAAAATACCAGCCTCATTTCCTAGTTTAAAATGGCTCAGCTCGACCGTTAAGTCCGCGATGTCTGAGGCAACATCCATATATTGGTTTTTTAAAGGTTCCGCCGATTTCCCAAGACACAGGACCAGATCCTTCTGCAGATTGATTTTGCGGGGAACAAAACAACCATGAACCTTCTTGACGCAACCTTTTTTCGTTCTTCTCGCGATTAGTTTTTTAGCGTCATGGAAATAACGCTCTAAAGGGTGCTGTGTCATATCGATCACGGCTTGGCTGATCGTTTGGCTTAAATATTTTCTGGATTGGTAGAATAGGTCCTCCAGTTTGGCGCTCAGAAAGTCGGCCGTTGGTGCGTTTTTGCTGGTGGCCGCTTGGGTGGCCTGATGAAACTGAATTAAAAACCGGCTTAGCATTTCCAGCATACTTTCACTGACCATATTCTTTAAAATCAGTTTATCTAAAAAAAGCCGACTTGAAAGTTGATTCATCACGATTACATAATACGGATTTTTGGAGACTTGGCTATCTAAAGGGAAAAGGCCAAAAGAGTCCTTACTTTTATGAAGTGTTTGAACCTCGGCTTCCAATTCAGGGGAATGCCTGGAAATCAGGTCAACGATTTCTGTACAAAAAACCTTATCCAAAGAAATCGCGCTGCTCATCGCTTCCTTTTTCTTGACTTTGTAGACTTTTTTTCCAGTACTATAAATCCAATAGTTATAGGATTCTTGATACTTGACTATTTTATTGGCGTTTAAAAAAAAGTCCGGCTTCATGGTGTCTTTATAGAATTCCGGCTTTCCCAACTTCAAATAAGTCATAGTCTAGAGTTGCTTAGGATGTTCAACAGAAATCTCAGGTAAAATAAAACCAAGTTGCGAAGTTTTCATATCCTGATAGCTTAAACATGAATTTGCGTTTTGTCGACATGAAACATGGATTGATATAATAATCATTCTATGAGATAACAAAGATAGTCGGTCTATCTGATTTAATCGATAATTTTCTGGCACATTGATCAAACTTGCAAATGTATAAGACGCGTCGTATCCGTTATTTGTTTTCAATGGTTTTGCTCATTGGAATTCTCTTTGCTGGGGATACTTTGGCGAATGAAGTCAGGAGAGGCCATCGTTTTTTAAGACCGATGGCCATGGGTGAAGCCTTTACCGCGGTGGGTGATTCCATGGAAACCATCGCCTACAATCCAGCAGGGGTCTTAATCAATGGGGTGGAATGGTCCATGTCGTACCCCTTGATCTGGTTTGCCTACAACGGTCTAATTAAAAAAGCGATTAATGGGGATATCAGTGGTGACGATCAAACCCAAATATATAAGGAACTTCCCGGTAGCAGAATCTACTTGGAACAACAGTTGGGCTTTCCTTTTATTTTTATTCCCGACAAGGGTGTTTTTTTCGGTGTCTCATCCAACAACTGGTTTGAGTTTGTTTTTCCCAAACAGACCATCATTCCGGTATTTCACCTTGAGGCTATCAGCCATAACATGGTGGAATACGCCATGTCGTTTGGATTTTTGGAGAACCAATTAAAGGTTGGGGCGAACCTGAAAGCGATTAAAAGACTCGGGGTCATCACTACCTTTAGTCTTTTGCGTTTGGCGACGATCCCGACCGATGACCCCCAAGCGGCCATTCAAACCCTTCAGGATGAATATAACCCGGATCCACCTCCCATAAAGTACAGCGTCGATTTCGGGATGATTTACAGCTTCAGACACCGCTATAATCCTCGGATCGCCTTTTCGGCCATTGATGTTGGGGGGGTCGATTTCGGAAGCGCGGGCGAACTGAAACAACTCAATTCGGTGGGGTTTGCCATGACTCAAAAACCAGAGGGTCAAGAGGAAATCTATCTGACATACAGCGCTGACTATCATGACGTTAGTTTTAGTTATTTTAAGAACCAAAGCCTAATCCGTCGGCTTTCTCTGGGTTTTGAGGCGGCTTTTGGCAAAAACGAAGAAAACACGAATATGCTGGCGTTGCAATTGGGTTTAAAGGAGCTTAAATTCCCTTCTTTTGGATTTGCCGTTCATATAGGGATCTTTAAATTCGCGCAGGCTCAATGGATAGAAAATTACGGAACGGAAAAAAATTCTCTACCGGATAAAAGATATTCCTTTTTGTTCTCATTTGAATTTTAAACAAAAACCCCCATGAAAAAATCGATTGGAACCCTTTTGATGATCTTGTTGATCATCCTGGTTGTCAGCTGTGGAGGAGAAAAATCCAACAGTTGCGTGACCGATAAAAAAAATGAGGAATGGCAAAAGATTGTCGATAATCCCGATTGCGACGCTGAACAAAAAGGGGAGGCTTATTTGGCCCTCGGTGGATTTAATTATATCGACTTTATAATCAAATCCACTGAAACCTCCGGTGTCGACTTGATTACGTTGCTGGGCTTAACCAAGAGCAATTGGTCTGAGAAATACCAAAATTTCGATATGGCGCTTAAAACCGTTAGCCAAACCTATAAGACGGGTTCCAACACCGAACAGACCGTCGCTCTTTTTGCTTCATTCTTATCGCTTTATACCTATCTTCAGGGAAATCTCGACAACGGCGCCGCGGCAGGGACCCAAGCCTTCGACGGGACTATCGCACCCGAGGAAGTCTCAAATTTTACGGGAGTGGCCATCAATGACAATCAGGGTTCTGACGGTACCTCATTGGTTACGACCAAACTATATCAGATTCGATACAACAATCAATACTACATCATCGATAACGAGCTTTCGCCCCCCAAAGTCTTTAATGATGTATCCGAAGACGGTCTTAGCGACAGCGAATTGACGGCTCTTGAATCACTTTTGATCATGCAGGACATGGCCAATTGGACCGAGCTGAACCAGGTCGTCCTGATGGACGCGCTGGATAATCCACTGTCCTCTCAAGGCGACCCTCAAGTCGTCCTTGATTTCGTTAGCAATCTGCTGAATTATCTCACTTCCATCACAGATTCGATGATCAGCCTGGGAGTTGATAGCACCGATGACACGGTGAAAGATATCAGTAAATTAAAGTCAGACCTGGATAACGGAGGTGCCTGCCCTGCCCTTGATAACAATCCCTCATTAAGACTAGTCGAACTTTTCAGCACCAACTCAAAGAAGCTACAACTTCCGGCAGGAGAAAGCTACGCTACCCATAACCTGTTTAGTCTTGCTGACCTAGCCTCACTGGGTGAAGACAGCACCTTTGATTCCATACCCGGTACGTCGGTTGATCCCGGAGTCAAGATGCTCTTTAAAAAGAGCGACATCGAGTACATTCCATACTGGGATGACGCAACACTTCAAATCAAGGATGCCATGGCAGGTCTTGAGGTTTTCAAAACGAGTTCAGTCAAGAAAAACGACGGAATAATCGCTTTTTCAGAAATCATCTGCGCGGCGGACATTATGTCGAAGTAACTAATTATTAAGCAGGCGATAAAGCTTACGGAGGGCTTCTTTTCTGGATGGAGCCTGACTTGAGAATCTTTTTTGTCCCAATTTCAGTTCGCATCGGTGCATCAGGTTCTCTCCTGAGATATCCATTTCACATCTTCTGGATGATACCTTTTGCATAAAGAAAACCCCTTCCTGTTTTTCAGCCAAGCCATCAAAAAACTGAATATATCCAATGGTATTCATTTGATTTTGATTGAAATATTAAAAACGGATTCTTTTGTTCAAGCACATCTAAAGATCATTCATGACGGAAACACTTAATATGTTCCGTCATGCAAATTAACAATGCCAATATAATACCAAATAGCCCAAAGGAGCGGTTAATCAGCTTTGGAAACAAACGATTGATATTCACTGGAGCGATAATTAATAATAAAAAAGGGAAAAGACCTTTCTTATGGCTAAGAGCTGGGAACGGTAAAGCTACATCAGGTTTGAAAAACCGAGGTCTCTTAGAATGCCAATCAATAAATTCCCTGGGAGACCAATGATGCTGTTTGGGTCTTTGGCTTGGATCTCTTCGAACAAGGAAGCTCCTAAAGATTCAATCCTGTATGAACCGCAACAATCAAAAGGTTTTTCCCGATCAACATAATTGGCGATTTCATCAAGGGTTAGCTCCCGCATTTTAAGCAGAGCTTTTTCGGTCTGGATGTAACTCTTTCCCAAATAGATCACGCTTAAGGAACAATAGAGCTGATGCCACTTACCGTTAAGAAGGGTTAGCTGATGGATCGAGGCGTCCCTCGTTTTTGGTTTTCCAAAAACCATATCATCCAAGGCAACCAGTTGGTCTGCCGAGACGATCAGCGCCGATGGGAAACTAACCTCGATTGATTTCCCTTTCTCAAGAGCGATTTCTTCAACGAAAGTCTTTAAAGACCCTTGCTCGTATTCAGGTTCATCAAACTTATGGGATACGCAACGGTGCTTTATACCCAACTGGGTTAATATATCGCTTCTCCACTTTGCCTTAGAAGCCAAAACAACAAAAGCCTCATTGATAGAGCGGCACTGCCTGGGTTGATACATGCTATATTATTAATCGGGTTAATAGGCCGGCAGATATTTTTCTAAGGCTTAAAGAGCGGCTTTATTTCCTTTCTAGTTTTATCGCGGCTCGCCTGGACTGCCAAAAAACCAGTCCCAGGGTTAAAGTTAAACCGATGGCCGTGCTCGTAACCGTCGGCCAGAATAAAAGGATCGTTATCGGTATTAAAAAGATCCATTCATAGATATTGGTCCGGCGAAACAAATAGCCCTGAGTCAGGGCCGCGAACGTGATGGTGCCGAAGATGCAGGATACAAAGACAATTATGATTTGAGCCAAGGTGTCGTTTAAGAGAACAGCCGGCACAAAAGCGAACATGACCGGCATCACGTACAGCATCTTGGCGTACTTAAAAGATGTCCAGCCCGTCTTCCAGGGGTCCGCTCCAGCAATAGCCGCTCCGGCATAGGCCGCCACGCAGACGGGTGGGGTGATGTTAGAGTCCTGGGAAAACCAGTAAACGATCATATGGGCGGCAATCAGACTAACACCCATACCGGTTAAGGATGGCGCGACCAAAACCACGGTGATCAGATAAGCCGCCGTCACCGGCACGCCCATTCCCAAAATCAATGAAGCCAAGGCGATCAGTATCACCGCAATCAGGACCTGAGGGATAATGGTCCCTTGAAAATTCTCTGAAACCGAGATGATCAGGTTGGAAAATTGGAGTCCGATTCCCGTTAATTCGATCGTCCCCACAATAATACCGATTACTCCAACCGTCGCGCCGATCACCAGCGTCTGTCTTGCTCCCGAGGCCATTGCGTCCCATATCTCCTTATAGCCCATCCGGGTCTCCTTCGAGCCGTAGCTGACGGCGATACAAGACAGGGTTGCCCAAAAAGCGGCGTAACCGGGGGATTTGCCAATGATCATCAAAACAGTGATGATCACCAGTGGAAGACTTTTATACCAACCCTGTTTGATAACCTCCATTGGCTTTGGAATCACTAACTCCCCCTCACCGTGCAAATGGTATTTTTTTGCCTCGAAATGGATCATCACGAAAACGGAAAAGAAATAAATCAAGGCTGGGAAGATCGCGACCGCCATTATATAGGAGTATGATGTTTCCAGCAGTTCGGCCATGATAAAACCACCAGCACCCATAATCGGTGGTAAAAACATCCCTCCAATCGAGGCCGCAGGCTCAATCGCTCCCGCCACATGGGGCTTAAAACCCGCTTTTTTCATCAAGGGAATGGTAAAGGTTCCAGTCGAAACCGTATTGGCGATCGCGCTTCCTGAAATCGAGCCGAACAAAGCTGAGGCAAGTACCGCAACCTTGGCGGGTCCGCCTTCGGAGCGACCAGCCAAGGACATAGGCAAATCCAGGAAAAACTGGCCAGCACCCGATTTGTGCAAAAAGGCTCCAAAGAATATAAAAAGAATCACATAAGTCGCCAGGACATTGGCCATGACTCCGAAGACACCGTTGGTCGAAATAAAAAGCTCAACCGCTATTTCCTTGATCGAAAAACCACCATGCTGGATTAATCCGGGCATGTAGCGGCCAAAATAGGCATAAAGCAGCATGAAAATACCGATTAAGGTCATCGACCAACCCAAAATACGTCTGGCAGCTTCAAGTGATACGATCAGCCCAATGACTCCAACGTAATAATCGATATCGCTTTCAGCCCCCATTCTTTGGTTGAGATTGGGAAACTCAATTATCCAATACAGACAGGTCCCAGCTGCCGCGATAACAAATACAAGATCCAGTAGCGTTGGTTGAGGTGATCTTGCCGAGGAACCGCGTACCGGATACAGCAAAAAGATCAAGACGAAAGTCACCAATACATAAATTCCCCTGTGAAACTGAGGCCCAACCGGTCTCAAACCCGCGCTGAAAAAATAAAAAAGCACCATCATAACTCCGATGACCGTGGTAACCCAATACCAAAGTCCGGTCAGGTTGCGGCAGGTTTTGGCTTCCTTTTCCAGGTATTCAGAAAGTTTTTGCTTTTTTTGGGAACCAAGTTTGGGCAAATACCGCTTCATGTCAACTGTCCATTAATAGGTTGAACCAACAATGGAGGGACTACTTGCTGATTAACATTTCGGCGACCAAAACCAATTAAGACGTGATTTGTGATCGCCGGAATTATAATTCCCCTACTTTCCGGCAGGTGCGGCGGGTGTGTCTGGAGTAACGGGATCTGATGTCGCGTCTGGAACCTGAGCGGTTGAGGGCTCTCCACCCTGATTGGCGGAAATTTTAAGACCCTTTTCCTTCCAGAATTTAATCGCGCCCGGATGTAGCCGGGTCACCACTCCGGTAATCCCATTTGCGACCGACATCTGCTTTGCGGTCGATTTAACCGACACCATATAAGCGAGCCCTTCCTCCGAATAGATTTCTTTTAGAGCATTATAGACGGCTTCCTCGCTTACGTCTTTATTGACGACCCATAAGGCCGAATCAAAAAAAGACTGTGTCGGCTTAATGACCTTGTCGTAGGTATTAGCAGGAATCACTTCCTTTTGATAAAAGGGAAGCTTTTCTTCCAATCCACTCTTAGCTGCCTCGTCGTAAACATCCAAAAGCACAACCTCATGCATTGCGGCAAGCTCGATCAAGGCCCGGGTAGGATAACCCGCCAAAATCCACATTGCGTCAATATGACCATCCTTCATGGCGGAGGCGGCTGTTGAATATCCCAGGAATTGGCGATCAATTTTATCCCATAAACCAACCAATTTAAAAAAACGTTCCGCTGACGCGGCAGCTCCGGAACCTGGCCCTCCCAAGGCGACTTTCTTTCCCGCAAGCTGGGCAACCGTGCTGATGCCGCTTTTCTTTAAAACCGCCAGTTGAGCGGGTGCTTTGTAAAGAAACGATAATACCTGAACATTGGAATAACTCTTATTGTCATTCGCTAAAAGCCCGTTTTGCGCCAAATACAAATCGCCTGAGTAGGCAATCCCAAAATCAGCTCGTTTGACATTTACTTTTCTGATGTTTTCCACCGACCCACGGGATGCCTGATTGGATACCCTGATATCGGGAATTTGTTTCGAAAGCCTGATCGCCATACCATTTGAGAAATACTGGAAAGTACCACCGCTCGGCCCGCCTGTAAAACTAAGGAATTCCTTGGCAAAACCTGCTGGTGCCAGCAATGCGACCGCTAATATAAATAGAGTCAAGTGTCTTATTATGTTTCTCATTTTTCCTCCAAATCTTATTAAATTCTTTGGCCAGTTATCCTTGATAACCATCTGCGGGAAAAGCCCTTTACAATAGATTCTACAAACAAGAATGAGAAAAAAGGCATAAACCGTCAAGTTTCAATTGTATTATTTTATTTCTTCCATAATATAAGTATGATATATAATCGCAAATGCTTAATCATCAATATTACAGCTCCATATTAATTTCTTTTTGAGTAGTGATTACAATCTGATTGATTATGTAGCGTTGAGGCGTCAGAAGATGGGACTGCCCGCTTAGATCTTGTTTTCTTTGACCCAATCTGGTATAAATTGGTCTAAGACAAACTAACAAAACAACCGAATCAGAAGTACTTACCCATAAAAAAACATGAGAAAAAAACTATTGATGATAGCATTGATCATGCTGGTTTCCTTTTCACTTTACGCGATCGATTTTGTGGTTAAAAACCCCGATGGAAGCTTCGTCTTTAAATGCGAGATAAATGGATCGGTCAGTAAGATTATCGTCAAGAATAAGGGAAACGGTAAATATCTTGTCATCACCCGGGGCAAGGGCTTTTCGGGAGAAGTCGTCGCGGATAATGAGACTGACGCCGCCAAGCAGTCCTGCAAACCTCAAAATTAGATGCTGGGCGCTATTATTTTAGCCGGTGGCAAATCAACCCGGATGGGGCAGGATAAAGCATTTTTGCCCTTTGGGGATTATGTTTTGATTCAAAAAGTGGCACTGGCAGTCGCGCCTTTTATGGATCAGGTTGTAATTGCTCTTTCAAAAGACCAAAAACAACCCGAACTTCAAAAAGAACTCCATAGGAAAACCACCTTTTCCAGAGACGCTATCTCCGGGATTGGCCCCCTTCAGGGAATAACCGACGCGGCCAGACTACTTCGCTCCGAAATCAATGATGTCCTGGTCATCACCTGTGACCTTCCCTATATTAATCCTGAATGGATCGAGGGGTTTTTGGCTATGCGTGATGAAAAGTCAGATGTCGTTTGCGCGGTCGATGGGAATTATACCAATGCGCTACTGGCCATTTATAAAAAACCGCTTCTTTTTAAGGCTGAAGAATTTCTTAGGCAGGGAAAAACAAAAGCCAGACAATTACTTTTTGGCTTAAAAGTCAAGCAGATCCCCTTAAGCTTCGATCCTAATATCCCCAGTCCGGTCGAAGATATGGACAATCCTTCTGGCTATAGGAAAGCATTGGGTCATCTTGGTTTTTTTAATCTCCAGCAACCAGAAGTCGAAATCCAGCTCATCCAGGACAAAAAAACGTTATTAACCTTGCCGATAGGCGCAGCCGATCTGGACGACGCGCTTTTAACGATGTTAAAAATTATCCCAAAACTAAAAGATTACATGGAAAATAACCCAGCGGAGTTTATGCTTCATATCAATCAAAATAAGATCGAAACCGATCAAATTCCGAGATTAACAACAGCCGACATTATCCAGTTGACCCTAAAAGACAAATCATTCGATTACCATGGCCTCTTTTAACTCTTGGACCCTTGCTTCTCCAAACAAAAGCTCAACCAGTTTTAATGAGTACTCCAAGGCGGCCCCAGGACCCTTTCCAGTAACGCATCCTTGATCAAAAACCACTCTGGCGTCCGATTTGTTTTTAAGTTTATCTGAAAAATCGGGATAACAAGTGGCCTTTTTATCTCCCAATAGACCATGCGGTTCAAAAACCACCGCTGGAGAAGCGCAAATCGCGCCATAAAGCCTCCCGGCTGATTGCTGTTTTTTTAATATCCCGATCAAAATGGCTGAGTCCCTTAGATTTTCAGCCCCTTTTAACCCGCCGGGAAGTGAGATTAAGTCAAACTCTGTTTCTTTTAGCTCACCGATCAAACAATCTGCTTCCAACTTTACGCCTCTCGACGCTATGATATTTAATCTGTTTACCGAAGCGACGGTGACTTCCGCTCCGGCTCTTCTTAAAATATCAATCTGGGTTACCGCCTCGATTTCTTCGACACCGTCCGCGACCGGTATTAAAACCTTTTTTTTCATCCATACTCCTTAATTGGTTAACATCTTTTATCCCGTAACAATAAATAATCCTGACATTCCGTAACAGGGGCTATAGTGCTCTTAAAAGGCCCAAAGGTTTCTGACTCAAAGTTTTTTTAGCCCCGAAATAGGCCGTCAACATACTCAGTAAGGTCACTAAGCTTATAGTATAAGTTGCCGTAAACCAATCAATGCTCCAAAGACTCTCAAAGATCAGGTAGGCAAACAACATCGAGATAAGGATACTTAAAGCCGTTCCCACCAAAGCCGCCACAAATCCCAGCATTGCAAATTCCAAAAGAAGGATGATCTGGATATCCTGAAAGACCGCTCCAAGAATCTTAAGCAGGTTGACCTCCTGTTGTCGGCTTTGGGCATTGTGCCTGGAAATCGAATAAACCACGATTAAACCCGCCAAAACCGCCAGCAGTGCCATTACCTTTAATGCCCAACTCAACTGACCTGTTATTTCGACCGCTTTTTTTATCATAACCGTCACATCCACCATTGAGATGTTGGGAAACTCCCGCACAAAACGGTTTTGAAATTCAATCCGGTTTGGTAGGTGGATTTCGTTGATGGTTGCCAGGTAGGTTCCTGGAGCGTCATCAATCACCCCCGGCTGAAAAAGAATATAGAAGTTTGGCCGAAAACTATTCCATCTCACCTTTCTGAGGTTATGGATTTTCGCCTTTACAGGCACTCCCTGAATATCAAAGGTGATGTTATCCCCGACTTGAACTCCCAGCCGTCCAGCGATTCTCTCTTCCAGGGAGACCAAAGGAAGCTTGTCTTTTGCGGGGTCAAACCTTCGTTCAAAGGGCGCGCCCTGGATTATTCTCTCTGATTCGTTGATCCTCAGACGAAAACTTAAATTATACTCATGCGACCGTGAATGTTGCTGTTGCTGTTCTTCGCGGGTCAAGGCCTTTTTCTCCGCTAGTCTTCTGTACTGGACGCCATTGATCTCAAACAGCCGGGCCCTGACAGAAAGCGAGAGGTTCTCAAGCGTGATTTTCTGTTGATTGAGGTAAATCTTTAAGGTTTCGGCTTGTTCCGGCTGAATATCGAAAAGAAAAAAGATGGGGATTTTATTCTGATTGCCGGCTGAAATCTCTTCATTGAGTCCCTGGTGAATCTGAGGGATTAAATTAATTAAAAGCGATCCAACCCCGATCGCCAGGAAACTCGATAAAACGGCGAACTTGTTGCGATATAGGCTTCTAAAAACCAGCTTGAACCTCAAGCCCGAACTCGAAACAGACCTGTTGGCCAGCGTCAGACAACCCCAACCCACCAAACCCAATACCAATAAGGAGCCTAACAGACTCCCCATAAAAATACTGCCAATTTTAAACGAGTTTGCCTGCCAGATCGAAAGCGACCAATAGCCAAAAATTATCGGCAGATAACTTAGCAAAATCCATCTTTTACCGTTATCGTCCAACCCCCGGTTGAGTAAATCCTGATTCAGAAGAATCTTGGGCTTTAGTCCCTGAACTTTAGCCAGAACCGGCAGACAAAACAATACGCTCCCGAGCACACCGATCACCAAAGCTAATATGACGCTTTTGAAATTGATGATCCCGACAAACCCGCTGGGGAGATAATTCTTTAAAATCATGGGGAAAACAGGGATCACCAGCATGGATAAAAGACTGGCGATTAAAGCCGAGACCAGTCCCAGTCCTCCGATCTGAATAAAGGACATAAAATAAGTTTCGCTCTTTTTGCCGCCAAGACACATCAAAATAGCCAATTCCTTTACCTTGCCGACCAGATAACCACGAAAAAGGTAGGCCGTACCGATCCCCGCCAAGAACAAGGCCACCAGAGAAACCAACCCCAGGTAATCGCTGAGATAACCCATAGTTCGATTGATCTGCTGGCTAGAACCCTGATGGGTCTGGATAAAGACATTGGGATTATCACCGTACCTTTCTTGAATTAATAGCTTAAGATTTCGGCTGATTTTTTTAAGATCGCTATTTTTGGGGAGCTTATAGAGATAATGGTGCGATCTGCGGCTACCCCTGCGAATCAGTCCTGTCTTCTCGGCCTGTTTCATCCCGATAAAGACGCGATAGGCGATTCCGGCCGACCAAAAACTGATGCCGGGCGATTCGATCACCGTCCTTTGAACAATGAAGTCTTGTGCGCCGAGTTTCAGGCTGTCTTGAAGTTTGATCCCCAGCGACACTAATAATTCCGGTTGAATCCAAAGCTCTGGTTTCTGATGAATGGGCAAGGACTTGTCTTTAGCCGTTATTTCACGACCATCGTCCAAAACAATGCTACCGTAAAGGGGATAGCCTTCCCCGAGCGCGACGATCTGTACTAATTTGGAGTCTTTTTGGCTTGCGATCATCGAAAGAAAATTGAGTTGATAGGTTTTGCCCTGGTATCCCCCCATGACATCCTCAAGTTGTTTTAGCTCAGCTTCTTTCAAAGGCCGGTTTGCTCGGATGTCCAGATCAGCCGATAAAATAGCCTTAGAGCGGAGATTGATGTGATCTTGAATAGAAATTTTAAAAGAATCCAGCGCGATAAATCCGACCAGTCCCAAGCTTAGGTTCAGGATAAAAAACAGACTGAAACGCCAGTCGTTTATTATCTCTCTGAAAGCCAGCTTAAACCAGATGTTCATAACAGCTTTCCTTCGTTTAGATAGGCTTTTCTACTGCAAAGCTCGGCCATGGCCTTATTATGTGTCACCAGGATCATGGTCATTTCGTTTTTTTCGATCAAATCGAAAAAAAGCTTCGAGAGTTTCTCGCCGGTCTTTTCATCCAGATTTCCGGTTGGCTCATCGGCTAAAAGTAACGCCGGCTTAACCACCAAAGCCCGGGCTATAGCCACCCTTTGACACTCACCCCCACTGAGTTGATGAGGAAAATGGTGCTGTCTCTGCAACAACCCTACCTGCCCCAGAACTTCACGAGATCGATCCAGTGCGTGTTCCTTTCTGGTCAACTCCAATGGCAGAGATACATTCTCCAAAGCCGTCAAATGAGGCATCAGATGAAACTGCTGGAAAACGATACCGATATTTTGAGCCCTGAATTTTGCCAATTGGTTTTCGTTCATCTCGCCTAAAAGTCGCTGGTGGACCCAGACCTCTCCCTCGGTGGGATTATCCAATCCCGCAATAAGAGAAAGCAGGGTTGATTTCCCTGAGCCGGATTGACCCAAAATCGCCGTGGTTTCCTTATGGGAAACGGTGAAGTTAAGATCACTAAATACCTCGACGGGGTTTTCTTTACCGGATGAAAAAAAGTTTTGGT
>JAOUME010000151.1 GCA_029881655.1 Deltaproteobacteria bacterium
CATATATATTATGAAATCATTAAAAAGTAAAAAACGTCTGCGGAATCGGTTAATTATCTTTGACTTTTTTAATTTATAGTGTAGTTTTGCATAAATAATAAGTCAGTGGAACATTATAAAACAGAAAAGGTAGAAGAATGGGAAAAAAACAAAACAGACAACGGATTTGGTTGTGGACGTTTATATTTTTAGCCATCACGTTTTATTTGGGTGGTCAAGTTTACGCGCAAAGAAAAGATCTTGTAAAAAAACCCGCCGCAAATGACATTGCTAAACAAATCAAATATTTAGAGCAAATAGGCGCGGGACTTGAGCAAATTATCTATGAAGTGGAAAAAAAAAGTGAGGCCTTGGAGGAGCGGATCATTTCTTTAGAACAGGTTCAAATCGACAAGGGTGTGGACAGTAGAATCACGCAACTGGAAGAAAAGGCCAATGAGCCAATGAGCGATGCGAATATCATCAAAGAAAGGCTGAAGTGGCATGATCAGCAGTTTGCCTTTAACAGTAATGAGCTTAACTATAAGCTTAATTTATTATGGGGATTTTTGATTGCTGCGGTCTTATTGTTTCTGATCACATTCATCATAGGGATGCTAGCCTCGGTTATAATCGCCAGAAATTATTTAGAGAAGTATGTCGATTCTAATATCGATACCAAGATTAGTTCTAAAATGGGTGAGGCACTGTCTAAACTACATAAGGATTACGAAATTTTGAAATTCGATTATGATAAAGTTATCAGTGACTATCGGAATTTTCAGATTCAAAGGGATATGATTGAAAAGCAACTTGACCTTGTGAAAGAAAAAAGCCAAAAAGCCCCCAAGAACATCAAAGGAGACAAGGATTTAAAAAACTAAGGGATATTTGGGGTTGTCAAAGCTGGGTGTTTTTTATCTCATTGACCAGAGCGTCAAAAAGCAATATCACATCGTTATTAACATTTCTGAGTCTTTCGCTGATGATCTTGGCAATCACTCGAGTTATTGGAAGGCAGATATCGGGGTGACGGTTACCAAGATCAATGAACTGATCTCTTTTGATGACCAGGACATCGCAGTCCTCCAAAGACTTGATGCTTGCTGAACGTTCATCACTATCCATTAGGGCGATTTCCCCGAAAAAAACGTATTGATTGGCGTTGAGATCAACGATAGTGTATTCTTCCTTCTGTTTGGTGTTCTTTAATACCCTAACAGCACCGGCCGTCAGGATAAAAAGCTCGTCTCCCTTGTCCATTTCCTTGAGGATATATTGGCCTTTTTTAAATTTCCTTGGCTCCATGATGGAGACGATCGTGGACATTTTTTGATGATCATCTTTTATCCCTGTGAAGAGGGAGTAATTTTTCATTAGATGAATAATATCTTCGGCTACCATTCTTCTTTTCAGATAAGGTTAACAATTACGGTTTGCCATTTTTTCTAACTATATAAGGCCCCATAGCCGACAGAGTGAATATCACCCGTCATGTTGGCAGAACAATCGTATTTTTTAAAAACAAAAGGCCTTAAACTTAAGCTTTGTATTAGCAACATTGCGACCAAAATTGGCAGTGCTCCGCAAATAGTTGAGCGGGTTTGTTCTAAAAAAGACCTGAAAACCTGAATATCCCCCCTTTCGATAATTTTGATTGCTTGTAAATCCATTTCCCTACCATCCTTATAGCCGAATTGATCTGGTATATGTCCAAAATCAGGGCCGGTATGATTAAAATCCGAACTGATAACCCACAAGGTATCCTTGTCATCCAATTGCAGGAGTGTTGACGCGATCTCTTCGGCTGACTGATGATTTCCAGAAAGCAACAGAGGGATTAAAGCGATACCTGACTTAAGATATTGCAGAAAAGGAAGTTGAACCTCAAGACTGTGCTCTAGTTGGTGGTAGCGCTGTTCTTTTAGGATATGAGGACTATTGAGCACGAGGACCTCTGAGGAGCCTAATGGAGTATCCCAGTAAGAAAGTCCCGATTCGGCTATACCTTCGAAATGGTAGCGGTGAGAAGGCCCTAAAAGCACTATTTTTTTATAATTATTCTGGGTGATTTCCGCGTAGGCTTCACCGGCTGTTTTTCCTGAGTAAATATAGCCCGCATGGGGTACAATCAGAAATTTAACAGGATAGGCTGTTCGATGCTTAGATCGGTCAATAAAGCTTTTGACTTCTTGAGATAATATTTTGGGATTACTTGGGTAAAATCTCCCCGCTACCGCCGCTTTTCGGTGTGATTTCATTTTTTACCTCGAAAAGTTTTAATAAATATCCAGCGACTCCAGCCGCGCAGACCCTTGGCCAGGCAATGCACTTGACTCTACCAGCCCTTATCCCGCCTAAACCGTAAACAAAAGAATAAGTGGGGGTCCAGAAATAACTGCCGAGGAGCCTATTTTGATGATCAAACAATTTGCCTCCAGTGGCGTGTCCGACCAGGCTACGCTGATTGTCGGTGCCAACCAAAAAAAGCTTAGCGATACCCTGATGGATCATAACGCCGATTTTTCCAGTCATTTGGTTTTGCATATCAAATATCTCTACAAACTGTGGATAGACATGGGCTGTCCCGATTCTTTGATCTTCATGATCAAAGATTTCTCCTTTTACGGGAAAAGGAGTCGCGTATAGATCGCCGTATAAAAAACCGATAAAATAAATTAAAATAAAAATGAGAAAAAGGCTGGCATGGTCTTTTTGTATTTTTGTTTTTATAAAATACAAGTTTAAAACCCTTTACTAATTGTGGATAACAAACCGTTGGCCCGGTTTAGCCTGCTGATGATGATCTGGAAGTTCCCCAACGGGATTTCCAGTGTGCATGTGCTTGACTGGATTGGGATTATCAAAATAATCCTGTGGGTCTCCATGGATGATCCCACCTCCAGAATCTGTAAAAACTATATCGTATTTTACGTTTGTCGGCAAGAAATTATTGACTTCCTCTAGCCTTGGCTTTGAAAAGACATCCGCGTCCGCAAGTTGTTTGATCATTCTCTTTGAAAGGGTATCTCCGGTAATGTAGAGTCTTGAGATTTCATCTTTGTTGGGGACGCTAAGGTCAAGCCCTAAAGCCGGAATGGCATGCACCGAGTAAAATATTTCGAACTTGGCACCGAAAAGTTCAAGAGGCTCATTTGCGTAAACCGGATGGAAATCATAATACTTCTGGGCTTCATCAAAAGAACAGTTTAAAACAGCCATCAGCTTTAAGAGCATGCAGTAAAAAATCTCTGGCGAGGTATAGATTGGGACTCTGCTTCCCGGTTGAATCGATTCGGTGATATCAAGGTGGTCTTCATGAACATGAGAAATAAAGATAGCACTGACATCATCGAATTTCAGATCGGCGGCCTCGAGATGCATCCTTAAATAGGCTGGACAATCCCAAAGAATCCACTTTCCGTTGATGCGTAATAAAACACCGTTTGCGGGTTTGGTTGGGTCAAATCCCTCGCTAGTTCCCAAGCATCTAACGCTGAATATGCTTTCAGATTTTTTCTCCTTCTCTGATGCGAGAACACCTTTGATTTCGTAGGGAGGCGATTGCCGTTGCAGAATTTTGAGGTCACAGGGGTAACTTTTTCCGCATTCGATAACGAAACTATCCTCTCCCTTCCTCTGTATACTGATTTCAGGATGTTCCTGGAAGGCTTTAAATAAAACCTGAGAGTCACCTGTTTCGAAAGGGATGAATTCGACTAATTCATTTATGTTAAAGATGTGCCCGTCTTTGGCCTTAAGTGCCAAGTGGTGAGTTTCTTTTATGATTTGGGATATTTTGTCGTGATTGAGTTTCTGTGGAATTTTTAATTTTTTCTCAATTTCAAGAATTTCATTTTTCTCAGGTCCAAGTAAGGTTACTCGCAACATCTCTGATAACTTATCGCAAAGGTCTTTTTTAGCCAAAACCTTGAATTTCTTTCCTTGAGCCAGACCTTGCTGAATAAAAAGAAAGTGGTAAAATGGAAACTCCAAACAAGCCTGAGATGAAGAGTCTTTATAAAGAGTGCCTGGGATAACGACGATATTGGGCATCGGGAAATGCTTGTGCATCAAAAGCTTCAATATCTCAGGTGGACAACCGATAAGAATATTCGCCGTTGAGGTGCTATAAAGAACCGCGCCATCGGTTAAGTCGTATTTTGAAATCAGGGAGTTGTTTGATTTCATGCTGTTGCTATTTCAGTATATATTTAAAATAAGTTTTGTAAAATCACTCGGTTCAAAGCAAATTACGTACCAGAATCTTTTAATACTTCCGTGACAGACTTGTGTTATTTCGTTTAGTCAGAGGTAACAATCGCTGTGTTTATCGGGTTTTCACTTTTATTCGGCCATTAAATATAAAACGATAATTATTTTACAATAGAGGGGTATCATTGTATAATTATTAGATAATTCAATTTGATTTTTTTAGAACAAAACGATAATCCGTTTGCGGTAATTCGTTTTATGAGATAAGGGTTTGTAATAAATTCAACGACAAACTTTACAATCAATAAACATGTTTAGGAGAAGCTTTGGTTATGGACCGACTACCTCGTAAATCTCATTTGAAAATGGGAGCCTTCATACGGTTAATGGGTGTTTTTTTCTTATTTGGCACCTGCCTACTGACTTTAACTCCAGAAGGTAAAGCCCAACAGAATTTTACGCCCCTAAAAGAGGGAGACTACAAGGAAATTGAAAAGAAAACGGATTATGAGGCGTTGCGGGATTTGAGGGAAAAAGTATCACTGCCCCTGGGAGCGACAATTCATGGAAACTACTGGGCCGAATTTTCTTCCTGGCGTGATGGTTTGATGGGAAGGAGTAAAGGGGGACCTATTCACCAGGAAATCGAACTCAAAGTCCGCTCTAACCTGCATAGTAAATTTTCCGTCAACGCAAATTTAAGTAATGCTTCAATCGTCACCAATGACCCCCAAAGCGGATACCAAACGAGAAACCCAGCTGAAATGGGTGATCTTAGCACCGATATCCAAGCGCAGGTTTATTTTAAGGAAATGTTTTTGGAGTACAATCCAAATCCTAATGCTGTCATTCGTCTAGGTCGCCAGAAAATCAATCTGGCTGATAGAAGCGGGATGATTTACGAGGGTTACGCAAACGGATTAACCCAAACCTGCCGCATTGGTACTTGGTGCTACTATATTGGCGGGGCTCGGCTCAGCCAGAGAAGCGATGATTCTCTTTACTGGGGACAGTTGGACTATCCGATTTATCAATCGGGAGTTGAAATTCCTGATCCTTGGGACAAAAAAGGGAAAAGACAGGAAAGTTCCATGAATATCGAAATTTTTAGGGTTTTTTATCATGGGACCGATATACCCTTGGCGGTTTCAGGGAGTACAACAGGTAACAATTCTGATTTTCATATGACAACGGGTGGTGAAAGAGTGTTTTTTGATAATAACAAAACCGAGTACGCTGGGTTGTTGTTTGGTTGGAACTATTATCATTTTGAAATGGACTTTACGTTTGTTTCTCTATCGAGTCAAAGACAATATCATACGGGAACCCAAAACCTGTCGAATGTGGTTTCATTGGGTGATAAAAACGCATCAGGGCTGATTTATCAGTTTGAGTCATCCTATCAAATTGGAGATGACTGGCGGGCCAAAGCCAAAGTCTTGTATTCCTCTGGAGATGAAAAAGAAAAATCCATTCTCAAGCCGTGGCAAAAAGACAGTCGAACCTATCATGAGATTCAGAAGGGATTTTACGGAGACGCTTTAATTTATTTTAACGGCGATAACGGAATCGGGCGGGGACATTCGATTGGCAACCTGAATTACTACTCGATTGAAGCTTCTTACCGTTTAAAAAATAATAAAATGGGGCTTGATTTCACCTATTATTATTTCCAGCGGGACGCATCCGTTTTAAATCAAGGCGGAGATTGGGTGGATGTTATCGGAGACGAACTGGATATAACTTGGGGATGGGAAATGGATCGGCATTTAAAACTTCAGATTTTTGTCGGGTTTTTTAAGCCGGGTCTGGCCTACGCCGAAAATGATAATTTAATACCTGATAGCGAGAAAACAGCGGATTTTTCCATGATCGGTGGTAAAATCGGTTACTCTTTTTAGGGAATTGATAATCCAATCAAGGCCAAAATGGTCAGAATTGGTATTTTATAGACGACAAACAATGTTGGAGAAATAAGATGCAGACGAGAAAATCAAACGAATTGTTCGCCAGGGCGCAACTTTCAATTCCAGGTGGCGTGAATAGTCCGGTGAGGGCTTTCAAATCGGTTGGACTGAGTCCGCTTTTTATCGAGAAAGCGAACGGGTGCAATATCTATGATGTGGATGGCAATGAATTCATCGACTATGTGGGTTCATGGGGACCCATGATCTTGGGACATGCCAACCCGGTTGTCCTTGAAAGCATATCTGGCGCGATGAAGAAGGGACTCTCTTTTGGGGCGCAAACCGAATCTGAAATCGTTTTAGCCGAATTGATCAAGAAAATGATGCCCAACATCGAGATGGTCAGGATGGTCAACTCTGGTACTGAAGCGACGATGAGCGCGATTCGAGTTGCCAGGGGCTTTACGGGAAGGGACAAGATCATTAAATTTTCAGGTTGTTATCATGGTCACGCGGACTATCTTTTAGTGAAGGCGGGTTCGGGCGCAACCACGCTCGGGTCGCCAGACTCACTAGGTGTTCCAAATGCTTTTGCGGCGGAAACCCTTATTGCCCAGTACAATAATCTGGAAGACGTCAAGAATCTTGCTGATCAATTCTCAGGGGAAATTGCCGCAATTATTATTGAGCCTGTCGCTGGTAA
>JAOUME010000152.1 GCA_029881655.1 Deltaproteobacteria bacterium
AATACAGCCTTCATTTTTTACACCATAATTGTGGTTTTAAATAAGTACTTAATTATGGTTATATATTAGGTCCTATATTTGGTTTGGTCAAGTGTGTTTTTTGTGGCTAACAACTGGGGATCGGTGGGGAAGTTGTTTAATTGTTTAACTCAAAGCTCTTCCCTGATTTCATTTCCGGCAATACTGACATTGGATTAAACAATTCAACAACGCCCCCTTAGCCCTCTTAATCTTTTTGACGATTCTGTTGAGATTGGCCTCATCATTTTGACCGAAAATGCATTTGCCGCAAATTCCAATCAAGGCATGGCCTGGTCCAATCTATCGGAGATTGGGTAGTTATGTGTTTTCATTTCTTCAACTAACCCCATTCGGGAGAAGGGATAAATGACTTATAGTGTGGAAATGTCTTTTTGCCCTGGCCATACGTTAGAGAACTCTATATTTGCGTTTTTGGCCTTAAAAACATCATTATAGCCTATACACAGGGGTGTTTTCGGCAACAATATCTTGTTATTTTAGATAGTTAGCTTGGCCAGACCCCATTGACGAAAAAAAATCAAGATGAGAGGGAGGTATACGTAACAAATCCCTTTTTTTCTCCTTTTACTTCTGCCCCTTTACTTCTAGAAAACAAAGTGGTTGTTACTTAACAATAAATCTGCTTCGGTTTTTGTGTTAAAATAATAGCGGTTCATCATGATTATGTATATACATGTGAAGACATAAGGGATTATTTGGCTTAACTTTACAACGGTGTGTAGGGTTGTAGGCGGTTGAGATGATTGTTCCCTTGGTTGTTTTTTTGTTTAATTTGAAGTTACTTATTGCTAGAAAATACCCATAAAAGTGGATATGGCGAGATGGCGGAAATACTACCAGATAATCTCACATTTATAGATATCTTTGCTGGCTGTGGTGGACTTAGTCTAGGCCTTATGCAAGCTGGTTGGACAGGTCTGTTTGCCGTAGAGCAAGACATTAACGCTTTCCAAACGCTACAAAATAATCTTGTGCTTGAGAACACTCCTTTTCGGTTTGCGTGGCCATCGTGGCTCCCAAAGACATCTCATAGCGTAACGGATGTTCTTGAGAAGCACCGTGTAAATCTTGTTTCTCTTGCTGGTCGTGTTGATATGCTTGTTGGTGGCCCACCTTGCCAGGGATTTTCCACCGCAGGGCGCCGTGACCCAAGTGATCCACGGAATCGGCTTGTTGAAGCCTATCTTGAGTTCGTAAATCTAATAAAGCCCAAAATTGTTCTGATTGAAAATGTTCGCGGCATTACATTAGACTTTGATGATGGTGACGAACCTACGGGCAAGATAAACTATGCAAAGAGAATAATTGCCTCACTTTCGGGCGATTATGACGTGTCCTCTCAAATGATTGACACGTCAATGTTTGGGGTGCCCCAAAAGAGGAATCGTTTTTTTATCATTGCTGTCAGGTCTGATCTAGCATGGAGATTGGATGGGACTCCCTTTGAGGCGATTGAAAGCGCTCGGCATTCTTTTATAGGGGTGAAAGGAATTTCTGCTGTTCCAGTTTCGGCGAAATCAGCGATCTCTGATCTGGAGATCAAGAGGAACGGAAGAATGCCTAGTCGAGATAGTGTTGGCTTTGAAGAGATTGATTATATGAGCCCTCTCACATCATATCAACGACTCATGAATGATGGAATGGATGGCAGACAATTAACAGATACACGACTTGCACGTCACAAGCCGGAAATCGTAGCTCGCTTTAAGAAAATTATCGACATATGTCATTTGGACGGACGTCTAAACGTATCACTATCTCGGGAGATGAGGGCTAGTTTCGGTCTACGAAAGTGTGCTATACGCGTCCTCGATCCAGATAATCCATCACCGACCATCACAAGCATGCCGGATGATCTCATACATTATTGCGAGCCGCGAGCGCTAACAGTTCGCGAAAATGCGCGTCTACAGAGTTTTCCTGACTGGTTTGCTTTCAAAGGGAAGTATACTACAGGTGGAGACAGGAGAAAAAAAGAAGTGCCAAGGTTTACTCAGGTCGCTAATGCCGTGCCACCTTTGGTGGCTGAAGCTATTGGTACAGCATTAATCAAATATCTTAAACCGCTTATTAAGAAGCCTTCTGCTTCACTTTATCAAACAGTGTCTCGAAAAAATTTTGAAACTCCAGAAGCTCTAACCTGAGATTCTTCATGGCGTCACTAGTGAATTCTTTTCCTTTCCTGTCGAAAAGTTTCCTGGAAAAACCTTCTGTTTTAACCCTTACATGCGCTAAATCGTTTCTTAGAGGAATTATTTCATTTACATATCTTTGTATTTCTGGATCATTTTCTTCGCTAAGATTCCCTTGAAATTTAAGGGCTTTCCTTAGTAGGTTTAACCTGTCAACACTAGTATATACAGCATGCTTGCCAAACAAGTCACTCACATGTTTTATACCTTGGATTTCCTCAAAATTTTTATCGAAGCGTTCTTTAATTTGTATTAAACGCTTAAAAGCTGCTTGTAAAACTTGGCCCTGGGTATCTCCACTGCAATCATCATAAGTTGATACTAAACAGCCGTTTACTAAATGGTCGATATCGCTCGTAGCACCCATAACAATGCCTCGTGAATGATCAATATCGACAACTTTTTTCACTAACTCCTCGAAGACACCGACAACCGTATCAGGGAACAACTCATCTCGAGGTGCAATATAAACCCCCTGTATTTTCTTGTTGGCAACCATGTCAGCAAGGTTATCTGCTTGTGATGAATAAAAAACAACCTCTTTAAAAGGAAATATGTTTTTAACCTGCCTCAACCCTTCATCGCCCTTGGGTCCAGCGCCCAAATCATAATCCATAAGAATCATGTCAATATGATCACCATAGATATCTTCGGAAAGTATTTTTGTTGCTTCGGCAACAGAGTTTACAAACACCACTTGTAAACGAAATCCTTCTCGTCTCATCAAATTTTCAATCTTTTTCCTGTAAGCCTGAACATTGTCTTGATGGTCTTCAACCCACAGTAAATTGAAATCAATTCTCATTTTGAGATCCTTATTAAAAATGTCGCGCCATTTTGCCCTTCACCTTGCACAACTTCAATAGTCCCTTTCATCTCACCAAGTACCTGTCTCACATGGTATAGCCCTAAACCAGATCCATCAGTCATCGTGAAGCCTTTTTCAAAAATTCGCTCTGGGTCTTCGATACTCTTGTGAAAACCGCTTCCATTATCACTGACAAGAATATGTATTATGCCTTTACTTGGGTGGGTTATCTGAAAACTTATTTCACTTGCTCTTAGTTTGGTTTTTCGAGAATTAGCGATCAAATTGTCAATAATTACGGAGACATCAATCGGTTTAAATTTCTGAATAAATCCTTTGTGATCATTTTCCACATTGACTGAGAGTCGGCCACCCACTAGAAAGACAGCGGCAATGTCTGTTATGTACTGCTCAACAAATTCTCCCAAATCTGCCTCTATCTTTTCTGATTCCAAGCGGAAATTAGCTTTAGTTGCAAATTTCGAAATCCCCATAACTTTCCGGTTCAAAAGAGCAACAGCTTCGAATGCATTGATTACATCTGACGACGATACGGTTTCTTTGCCAGATACCTTTACGAGAAAATTTTCGATCTGTTGTTGAATGTCTGCTGCATAAATAGTGACTTGATGGTGCAAATTCAGAATAGTCTCTGTGTCAAGAGTAGCTATTGACGAAAGAAACAAGTTCCGCTTCTTCTCTTCATCAAGCAGCCCTGAAACATGACTTGCATCTTTCTCTGCTTTTTCAGCACGGGTCTGGGCAGCCTCTTTTGCTTTCCTCTCTTCATCAGCTTGACGTCGTGCTGCTTCCTCGGATCGTCGAAGTTCTTCAAATCTTTTCTCAGCATCTTCGATATTCTGGAAGAGACTCTGATCCTTTGTCTTTTCAGCTATGGAACGAAGGCTTGCCAATGACCCCTCGAACTCTGCAGATCGCTCATGGAGTATGCCAATAAGACGTTTGCTATACTCAAGCAGCTCAATTTCTGCGCTGTCGACAAGCTTGGCAACAGAAGTTGCTACGCGTGCTCGACCTGGGTCAGTCAGAAGACGGGACACATCGCTTGTATTCTTGTCTTCTTTATCGACAAACGTAACAGGGACAACGTAGCGCTCCAAGCGCTTCAAGCAGTTTTCCCAGAAACATTTTTTCAACTGCAAAACAGCGGGAGTTTCGATTAACCCAGTATTACGGCTGGAGGCCTCCTGAAAATCTGAATCTGCGCCAGAAACGTCGATACGTCCAATTACATCACGAGTGCCAAGAAACCTTGCATATCCCTGTTGTTTTCGTCGATCTATCCCAAACCAGTCGTCACCTTCTTCTCCGATTGGGAAGACGCGAAATTCATTCCTGAATAGAAAAACTGAGCCAAATTTGACCGATGGCACACCCATTCTCCGGGCAAAGGTTAATTTCGCTGATTGATTAAGATAGAACACTTGGCATTGGAATCCAGAATTGGTGAGTAAGGGGTATTGGTTCGGCTCTCGAATGCGATAAATTAACTCTCCGCGATCTGTAAGAGAGCTTTCGATAAAACCTTGGTTATCAATGCTTACCTGAATAAAGGTTGTTTTTTCTTGGAGAGTAGAAAAGATAAAGTTTCCGACATCACCATTTACGATTGTGTTTGGTGCCGAATCTTCGCCTTTATTTTTTATTCTACGATCAGCTTCAAGCTCAGATGGTGAATGGATAACTATGCGAAACCCATCCACAGTCGCACCAAACGGGTTTATGAGTTTAGCTAGAGCAGATTTCAGACGAAGAATGTTCTCTCGATCCCAAACCCGTCTTGTCTTCTCGATCGTTATTACCGTGCCATATGATAGTTTTGGGAGGCCATAAGGAAGATTATAACCTGTTGAAGTGGTGGTGTAATGAAGCTCTATGTCTTCAAATCGGTTTAGATGGTTTATGTCGAAAAGATTCCAATCAACAGTTATGCAGTGAACAGGGCCTGATTTTTCAGATTTAGATCTTGTTTGAAGTTTAATAATCTGCCCAAGTCGATCTGCAGAGAATCTACCAATCCCTTTACTGCCAGCGTAATGTCTACGTTCAGAAATATCATCACGAAAATCGTTAGCCTTAAGGTTGTCACGTTTTGATGAGTAAGCAACACGTAACCATTTCTTTTGGATATCCTCGAATGACATCCCTATCCCATTGTCGGCAATTACTATTTGGTCGTTCCCAACGTTTCCAAAGAACAGATCGACGCGAGTCGAATTAGCATCGAAAGAATTTTTTACAAGTTCAAAAATCGCAACATCGGCGTCAGTGATAAGCTCACTTCCGAGCACACTTTTTAAGCCGCTGCTCACATCAAAATGAAGATTGTTTGTTTCTGTGCCATTCATAGGTAGTATGTGTTTTTGTTGTCGTTGTAATTATGGAATTGTTCCATTGTCGATTTCCCATATATTTTCTGTACATTAACGAACAATTAGTAAAAAATCTATGTGAATAAATTAACGAGAATCGTTGTAATTAATTCCCTGTCAAAATCAATTACTTTCTCACATTCTCTGCCTGCTAAATCGAATTCTCTAAGTTGTAATAATAATGGAAAATACTCGTTGTTTACGAGTTTAGAAATTTTACTTTTATTTTTCATTGCCCCATCTAAATAAAGAGCAATTCTGTAATGGTTTTCTACCAACCAGATTGTTTTACTCGTAATGATTTCGTAACTGGACAGAATACCTACTCCGATAGCTGAATGATTTTTTAAAGAAATAGATTTACCAATATCATGAAACAGTGATGCAATAATCAAATCTTTATCTTTTGTTTTCTTAAGTGCGAGAAAAAACACCTGAAGACTATGTTGCAATGCGTCTACTTCCGGATGATATTTGACAGGTTGTTTAACCCCCCTTAGCTCCATTAGGCGGCTAAGCAAGTTTTGTATTTCTATGTCAATATTCATGGTGACCTTTTTGAAAAATGGCGACAGTAGGCAGAAAAGGGTCAGAACTGCCTTTGACTTTTGTTTCGCTCATATCTGATCGAGTTCCCCCCCCGCAACCAATTCGTTAAGCCACAGAACTTAACAGGACATAAATCTACAAACAGTGTTTTGCCAACAAAAAAACAAAAAACAGTCAGGTTTTTTTATAGAATGCATCGAACAACAGTCGAGTGCCCCGGGGGAATCTCACCCCCAGGTTTTCACAGATCCGGGAGCGTTGGGGACGTTGTTTAATTGTTTAACGCAAAGCTCTTTCCTGATTTCATTTCCGCAATACTGGCAGTGGATTAAACAATTAAACAACGCCCCCTTAGCCCCCCCCCCAGAAAGATCAAGCTATATATCAAGACGAGAGAGAGGAATACGTTACAAAGCCTATTTCTCCCGGCTATCGCCTCGATTGCAAGGCTCCTTGGCGGAAATAATGGGTGCTGCAGACGGTGACGGTGGCCGAAACAAATGTCCTTTTATCATCCCTTGGGTGGTGCCAAAGGCGGCCAACGCCCA
>JAOUME010000153.1 GCA_029881655.1 Deltaproteobacteria bacterium
TTTGGGTCTTCTGGAAGCCGGTACCAGTACTTATACTTCAAGACCAAGAAGTCGCTCTTGTGCTTGATTATGAAATAGAGTCGGTCCCAACTCCTTGAGATAGGCTCTCTTGCTCCGTTGGATTCATGCTCATACCCAAAATCGAGAGCGAAACTTCCCAAATGATCGGTCGTAACGATATCGCTTCTAAAAAAGAGTTCTGGATTATAGTTGGTTTCTCTAAAAGGTCTGGAGTTTTCCAGATCAAACACTTGCCAAAAAGATTTTTGGGTATAGGCAAAAAAAATCACGTTCCCACCCATTTTAAAGAAGCCCTGTTTAAAGCTCAACTGGAACTTCGCTTCCTTTTCTTTTCGATCCCCCTGAAACGTCGAGTAGCTAACCGGCAGAAAATAGTTTGGTTTATGCTCTCCAAAACCCATTGTTCTATCGTGCCAACTCTCATTGGTTCGCAAACTTTTCAATTTGCCGGCACCGGGTATTTTTTCGATTTTCTGGAGGCCCGCATTAAAAACATCCTCTCCTTTTTGCTTGATATTCACAAAGACGCTTCCATCTTTTTCATTACGGATATCAGCTGTCGCGTCCCCTGACAAATCAAAATCCATAGCCCAAAGCGGCACCCATCCAAAACAAAGCGTAATGACAGTCAAAATTCCAACAAACAGGTTTTTGGAACTCAAACCAGATTCATGTAAATTCATAGCTAACCTATTATAATATTATCCATAATAATATTATAATGATCCCAACAAAATAAAATCGGATTTTTTCCTTTACGAAAGTTTAAAACATTTTGCATGATTTAATGAATTTGGCAAAGCCAGAATACACAACTTCTTTATTTTTAACTTTCATTTTTACTCCATCTTCATGATCCGAATAAGATATCTGTTGATTTTGGTGACTTTCTTTATTCCCTTTTTTTTTGGATGCGCTGGGTCCAAACCTTTGGTGAAAAATTCGTCAAAGTGGTGCGCCAAAGAGCCGGTCATCAATAAAAACGGTTATAACCTGATGCTTGAAGCCAAAAATCAGTCAGACAAGGAGGATGCCGACGAAATAATCGATGAAAAAAACCGCAAGGGTCTCTATAACCTGCTAAACGTCGAAATCAAGACCGTTTTTTTTCAAAAGCTGGCTTTCACCAAAAAGGAAAGTGATTCCGTACAATTAGACAGTGCCCTTGCGAAACTTACCAACCAGTTTTTGGATGACCTTATTGCAAAGCAAAAAATCATAGAGGAACAAATATACCAGGCTCCAGACACGAATAAACAAAACGTTTGTCGCTTCTCAACGATTTACATCTCAGATTTTAAGCAGATCCAATCCAAAGCGGTTAACCAACTTTTCGCCAAGATTGAGGCAACCAGAAAATCCTTTCTGCAGGAATTGATCGATCTGGAAATCCATAAGAGTCGGGGAGAAATCCTGGAAGCTCTTAAAATCCTCAACCAGCTTTCCAAGCAACTCCAAGACAGACCGGAGGAAGAGAGAGAATTTTTCTCAATCATGATCAAGATCGAGGAGAACTCGATCACAAAAAAACTCCAACTGGAAATGCTTACGCCTGATGAAAAGGAGTTAAACAGGGGTGAGGCTCCAGAGCGTTTCTCAGTCAGACTGGTTTATAACGATAGTGCGGGGAAAAAGGGAGTTTCCTATTTTCCTTTCATAATTGCCTACGGGGACCAATCGGACCGCATGGCAACCGACCAGGAAGGTTTTTTGGAATTTAAGCTCTGGGGTAAAATTCCCAACGTTGATTTTTTCGTATTCGTTAAACCTGATTGGTCTGACAAACCGAATCCACTTTCAAGCAAAGTGCTCCATGACCTTGCGAAACTGAAAGCCGTGTTTTTAGTCAAGACAAGATTCTCGAGCCTGGTCCGGCCCCCTTTTCATAACCAGTTCGATTCTTTTTTAAAAACCCACGACCAAAACCAAGTCAAACAAAAGGATACTCCCTTTAAACTCCTCTTCGGTTGCCCGGATACCCTTTGTCACTATATCCTATTTGGGTTCGAGGAGAGTTCGGCGGTCGTGGTCGTTGATCAGGGATATGATGAGGGCGAGACAAAAACCAACAAAACATATCTCGGTAAAACAATTGAGGTGGTTGAAAAAGAATTTGGCGATTACAGCTACTATTTTATTGCGTCCGAAAAACCCTTTGAAATCAAGTTTAAAAGAGGCGACACCTTAAGCCAGAAACTTTTTTTGGAGTTACAGAAGGACTTAAGAATAACCCCACCCAGGAAATCCGAAAAACTCCTGAGTATTGAGGTTGACAATTAATCCAAGGGTTTTGCAATTGAACTCATCAGCCATTCATGTTTTTTTGATGGAGTACCGGATCGTATAGTTTCTGGTGAGCCTCTTTGAGCATCTCTAATATCCAATCCCTGTAGGGATGCTTTCCAAGAAGATCTGATAGCCCCTCAAGATGGAGCGTCCCGGCGTTATTGCCTGGAAACCAGATGCTGTTGGTGCTGAGCATATTGTAGCGCGCTTTCGCGAATTCCCAAAGATCAAGCCCCTTCCCAAAAGTCCAAAGCCTTAATATCTCAAAAAGGTTGACCTCTCCTGGAACATCACTGAAATGGGGAATCCCCAGTGGCCAGACATCCATCCAGTCTTGAGCGAACTGTTTTTGTATCTCTGTCATTAATTTCTCCTCAATGGGCTTGACCCACTCCGACGCTTGCTCCAGATTATCCAGGGACTTTAAATGCTCGTCAAAATCGCTCGGTCTGGCAGCTCCAATGCTGAGTGTATGCACCGCCGGATTTGAAAGACAATAAAGATCATTAAAAACCATCGGGGAGAAAGGCTCACAAAGCTTAACCAGTTTTTCCGGTGGGTTATAGAGTTTTCCGCCCTTGTCGTTGGGACTGATGATTAAAACACCCAAATCCATTTTTTGAGCCCGCTCCAATATTGGTCGGGTATATGGATTAACAAAATACCAGTGGAAATTGATATAATCAAAAACACCCAGATCAAGAATCTTTAAAGTCAGCTCCGTGGGCGCGTGAGTTGAAAAGCCTAAAAAGCGAACCCTGCCTTCCTTTTTTAACTGAAGAGCTTTATCAAGGCAGCCTCCTTTGACCATCCAATCGAAAATATCCTGGTTATTGATGCCATGTAGAGTAAATAAATCGAGATAATCAAGCCCCAGGTAATCATAAGATAATTGAAAACGCTCTTCAAATTCCTTAATATCGGACTTTGGAGCTACTTTGGTTTGGATTAAAAATCGGTCGCGATTAATTTTGGGCAATATCTGTCCCAGTTGCATCTCGGAAGTTCCGTAGCCCCTGGCGGTCTCGAAATGATTAATTCCCAGCTCCAAAGCTCTTTTTACTGTCGCCTCCAAATTGAGTTGGTTTCCTGAAGGAATCTCATCTGGTGACCGATCCTGCCATTTGTACTGAAAACGCATCCCCCCGCAGGAAAAAACCGGCATCTTCAATTGAGTTTTTCCGAATCTTCGATAGCGCAAAAGAACCTCCCTTAGTTTTATTAATCATTGAGTGCCATAAATTGCCTATTAAAGCTTACTTCTTCATTATATTTTAGTCTAGTTCCTTAAATATTAAGAGGTTCCCTCTCTAAACAGTCATGTGGAATTTCAGCTAAGACTTCCAAAAAGGGCTGAGACCATGAACAAACTCAGTAATCCAGTGCAAAAAAACACATTTCGCGGGTGAAATAGCTTAATTGACTTGGAAATTAGTGCGAATTCATCTAAAAATAATTATCGTATTTTAAAAACGTTCCTATTTCTAACTTCAAAATCAATTCATAAATCAACCGTTGAAATTCACCGATGTCTTTTGAATTGACCGCCATCACGGCCATTATCCAGAAAGAGATCTGGATTGTCCTTTCTATTCTGATTGCAGCCTGTTTGGCATTGTTTTTAATATGTTTGAGAAAGTTTTTCAGTATCATTTCATTTACAAGGACGAAACAACAATTATATCATTTTTTAATTAAACAGTATGAATCCGATACGAATCGATCCCTTGCTCATAAACCAAGTCAGTCAAAAAGCAAGAAAAAATCCGAGAAAGAGGCTTAATCATAATTTTCATCAGCTGACTGATAAGGTACAGCGTTTTTTAAACGCCGTCGAACCGGAAAGCTATATCCGCCCACACCTGCATAAAGACCCAAAGTTCGAGACTTTCCTGATCCTACGGGGAAAAGGCGCTGTTTTGATCTTTGATCATAAGGGGGGGATCGAACAAGTCATTTTCCTTGAGTTTCCAAATGGAACCTTGGGAGTAGATATTCCACCGGAAGTTTTTCATACCCTTGTTTCCTTGGCTGAAGAAAGCTTATTTTACGAAATCAAACCAGGACCTTTTGACCCTGATGCCGACAAGGGGTTCGCCGACTGGGCGCCTGAGGAAAATACACCCGAATCCAAAGAATACCTAAGATCCTTAAATGAACAAATCACTCGTTTCCATCATCACCCAAATAAATAATGAGAATATCTAAGAAATCGGGAGATTTTTTATTCAAATCTGAGCCAAACCATGAGTTTTCCGATAATCCGCTACCGCAATGTCTCACTTTTCGCAGATGAGCCTTTTGGACTTAAAGACATCAGCTTCGACCTGTTGGAAAGAAAAAAATATCATTTGGAAGTTGAGACGGAGGAACAGCTCAACAGCTTCTTGGGTCTTTTAGAAGGCCGATATAAAGAGCAATCGGGCATCATCAGAGTAGAAAAAAAAGGAGTCACCCAGAGCGACCGCCAACTTTTAGGCGGCAAGGTCTACTCAAAAGAAGCCGGCAGTTGGCTTGGACTTAAGCAGGAATTTTTCTTCTTTGACGGTAAGAACCGATCAAAAACCTCTTTTATAAACGATATCAGCGCCAAGCATATCCGGTTTTTCCCCATCTACAAACTCAAGGGGGTGGATAAAATAAAGTTCGCCCTTCTTGCCTTAACCTTTCAGGAATCCGGTTTGATCTTAATCAGCAGACTATACAGGGATGAATACCTCGCCCTCTTCGAATCCCAGATCAAAAGGATCTTCCAAAAGACCCGCTGTACTCTCTGTTTGATAACTTCAAAGGAAAACTTCAGGGGCGACCCTAAAAGCCGGTTTGGTATCGAAAATATCGAAAATATTGAGGTCGGCCTCACGCCTTGATGCCCATTCCATATTACAAATTACCCTTGGGTGTGTTTCTTTAACCACAATTCATCAATCCAGCAATCTATTTATTGTTTGATTACAGTTAGTTATGACTAGGCATGCTTATTGTAATATAATTTTAATATAGATTAGTAAAAGAAAACAATCGACCTTGAATTGGAATCAACGAAACAACTCTTCACCCAGGAGAAAGGCCATGCGAAACATCAATCAGGAAAATTCCCCTATGGAAATCCGGATCCTCGCAAAAACCTTCGCAAAAAATCTGAGACAGCAAGGCTATAGCCAGGAAGACCTTGTTAGGGCCGCGACCATGATCTTAGAGCAGGCGATCGAAGAAATCAAAGAACCGGAGTCCAATCAGAACCCTTCAAAACTAATCATAGCGACCAGCAAACCAGTTTCCAAAGATAAAAAACTGATTTCACTGGATACTATCGCCAGCTGAAATTATGACCTCTCCCAGCTAAAGCTTAAAACCTCATCGATTCTTTCCTTGCCAAGAGCTAGCATGATAAGCCTATCCAAACCCAATGCGATCCCTGAGCATAAAGGCAACCCCTTTTCAAGTGCCTTTTGAAGCCTGATATCCACCGGAAGTGCCTCAAGGCCGATTTCTTTTCTTTGGAGATTCGCCTGATGAAAACGCCGTTGCTGCTCTTCTGGGCAAGTAAGTTCCTGATAGCCGTTGGCCAATTCGACTCCCTTGAGATAAACTTCAAAGCGCAAAGCCGTCTTTTCATCCTTTGGATCACTCTGAGCCAATTGCCCTCTGGAGATTGGAAAGCCTTTAACGAATAGGGGCTTTTGCCCCTGTAACTTCGGCTGCAAAATAAAACCCATTACATAATCGAGAATTTCCCAGACTGGGGTAGCTTCCCTACATAAAGCTTCAGGTACCGGGGTTTTTAGTTGACCAAGAAAATCCTGCCACTGATCAAGTCCGCTTTCAAATGGATCAAGACCCGTCTCATTATAAAAAAGCTCCCTGTAGCTTATGACTTCTCCTTTGCCACAGCCAAACACCCGGTCTAATAGCTCTCCGGTCTCATCCATCAACCCATCCATACCCATTCCGACCCGGTACCATTCCAGCATTAAGAACTCGGGGTTGTGGATATGGCCGGATTCAGCCTGACGAAACGCGGGTGCGATTTGATAGATAGAGCCGCTTCCCTGGCATAAAAGTCTTTTCATATGATGCTCGGGAGAGGTGATTAAATAGCGGGTTTCGTTTGTTGAAACAGGGAGACGAAAAGGTTCGATCAGAGGGTCGATCGAAGGAAGGCGGGTAATAAGCGGGGTCT
>JAOUME010000154.1 GCA_029881655.1 Deltaproteobacteria bacterium
CGACTCCCTGAGTATGGGTGTACTTCGTCTGTTTTTGACCAATGGCCTTGATAGCGGCGTCTGAGATGACCTTTGGGGTTGCGAATTCCGGTTCGCCGAACTCCAGATGAATGATATCCTTCCCTTTATTTTTCAACTCATGGGCTCTCGCTGAAATTTCCATGGCTAAAAAGGGCTTTACTGAGTCAATATGGGAAAAAGGATTGTTTAGCATCGCTGATAATAATGTTAAAAAATAGATTGATTATACAGGGATCGTTCATGAAAGAACGAAGCCTTCATAAGCAGTCGAAAAGATCCTTATACAGATTAATTTAAACTAATAATTGTGTAATATTAATAATCTTTTTTTGTTAACGAGGCAATCCTTTATTGTCCTTGATTATTTTTATTTCTTCTGGTATTTTTATGTTAAAATCAATCATGTTATTGCGCTGTTTAAAACCAAATCATCAAAACCAACTCAGCCGCTTTTGGTGTTTTACCGCTTAGCAATGAAAATCATCAATAAAGCTAGCCTGACTTTATTTTCCATAAGACAATAATAATTAATGAGATTCATTTTATCTGAGGAAGTTTATTTGGCTTTGTGGATAGTCCTTTATTGATCGGTGAGCCAGTGCTAGCTACCTCATCGGAAAAGGAATCTGTTATCTCTGCTATAGGGAATTCGTGGTGTTATAGTTGGTTGTTAATTAATCAATTTTGTTTGAAGATATGAAAGAATTACTGGCACTTTCAAAGAAGCAAAAATTGCTTTTCGTAGAAGATGACGCGAATCTCAGGATGGTTACGCATAAGCTTCTGAGTAATTTTTTCGAGTCGATCGAGATTGCCGAAAATGGCAAGGAAGGACTCGCGAAATTTCGAGACAATCACTTCGATCTGGTTATCAGCGATCTTCAGATGCCGATCATGGACGGGATCGAAATGATCGAACAGATTAAGGAGATCAAACCAAACCAAACAATCGTCGTGACTTCCGCCTATGATGATTCCTCGAAATTGTTAAGACTGATTAATCTTGGTGTCGATTTCTTCATACAAAAGCCCATCGAATCGACAAGGTTTTTCGATGTCCTGAAAAAGGCAGTCGAAAGAATCGAATTTTATAATATGGAGAAAAACTACAAGAAATATTTAGAAGAAACCGTTGAATCCAGGACCAAAGAGCTTAAAAAACTCAATGAGGAGTTAACCTTGCTGGATCAGTTGAAAGATGATTTTTTAGAAACGATTTCTCATGAGTTGAAAACGCCATTAACTTCAATATTGGGATACGCTGACTTTTTATTGGAGATCGATGATGAACCGGAAAAAAAGAAAAGGATTATAGGCATTATTGTTCAGGAATCAGAAAAACTCCAGGAATTGATTGAGGATGTGCTTTATTTGACTACCTTGGGAACCGACAAGCTGGAGTACAAGCTTCAGCAAGTATCAATATCAGATCTATTAGACGAAAGTATCGCGATGTTTAAGGACCACCCTGAAATAAAAAAGGAAACCCGGTTTTTAATCGAATTATCGGTTACGGAATGTCAAATTAATTGCGATATAGAGAGGATGAAAAGAGTGTTTCATTCTATTTTTGAAAATTCATATCATTTTTCTCCTGATGAAGTCGTAATCAACATTCACATAGAATGTCAAAATAACCAATTGAAAATTATCATCACCGATCAGGGTGTCGGCATTCCTGAGGATAAGATCGACCAGGTCTTTAATAAGTTTTACAAGACTCGAATCAAGGGATTTGAAATCAGAGGAACGGGAATAGGCCTGACGATCGCCAAGGGGATCATCGAGGCCCATGATGGAAAAATTTGGGCGGAACCTTCCCCAAAGGGAGCCAAGGTCGTTATGTCGCTACCCCTGTGTAAGGAATAATTTTCATGGAACCTTCGCGGTATCGGCTTTCAATTACTTGCCCTCAAAATGAACCGCTTCAATATCCAGTAGAATCTCGACTTCATCACCAACAGCCACTCCTCCATGGTCCAATATCTTATTCCAAATGATCCCGAAATCCTTTCGGTTAATTTTGCCGGAGGCTTCAAATCCCGCGACCTTCATGTTTTTGCCTTGATAACTATCCTTGATGATCCCCTTGAGTTTGCCTTCAAGCGAGATGCTCTTCTTAATGCCTTTCATGGTTAATTCCCCATCGACACGGTATTTTTTTTCACCCAGCGAAGTGATTTTTGAGCTTTTAAAAGTAATTTCTGGAAATTTATCCACATCGAAGAAATCAGCGCTTCTTAAGTGTCCGTCTCTTTTTTCAAGGTTGGTGTTGATTGAAGCCGCCTTGATTGCCGCATTGATGTCAGCGATTTGATTGCTTTTAGGATCTATGTTCAAAGACGCTGAAAAATCGGTAAAATTCCCTCTGACATTGGAAATCATTTTATGTGTCACGGAAAAACCAATAGTGGAATGCGCCTTATCGACTTGATAATTCTCATTGGCGTATGCGCCACTTGAAACAAACAAAAGTAAAAAGGCAAATAAAACCGTTCTAATTTTGAAACATCGCATTTTTATCTCCGATGAAAGTTTACTTTTATAGGTAAAAGAAACGATAAAATAACTTACACGTTATTTAACAATGTTTTTTCTTAAATTGACTTTGACGTAAAGGGAGACTACAATATTAATTAATGACTATTCATCGGTTTAAAGATTATCATCCCTGAATTTAATCCACAATGTTTATTTTGATATCAAATAGTAAAGAAAATTGCTTAGATTAATAACAATGAAGTTTTTGATTAATCGAATCTGTTTAGAATGCATGGTATTTAAATTTATAAAGAATAAATATGAAGATCATAACTAAAAAAAACACGGATGACCTTAATCGTTAATAATGAGAGGAGTTAGAACATGAAAAAAATTCAAAGCGTGGCTGTTTTGGGAGCGGGAGTTATGGGCGCGACGATCGCGGCGCACATGGTCAATTCCGGACTGGATGTTTTGTTGCTGGATATGAAACCCAAGGATATCAACCCTGATGATCCTAGTGACGCAAACCGTGTCGCCAATAATGCCCTTAAAGCCCTTTTAAAAGCAAAACCGGCTCCTTTTTATCAAAACCAGTACGCCAGCCGCGTCCAGGCCGGTAATTTCAGCGACGATCTTGGTAAAATCAGCAAGTGTGACTGGGTTATTGAAGTCATCATTGAGAATATGGAAATTAAAAAGAAATTCTATAAGGAATCCATCGTTCCCAATATAGGCCCGGAGAGTTATCTATCGAGCAACACCAGCGGTTTATCGGTTAACGAGATTGCCCAAGGTTTACCAGAACAGATAAGAAAGAATTTTCTGGTCACTCATTTTTTCAATCCACCTCGTTATATGAGGCTGCTTGAGATCATACCCAGCCAGTTCACCAGCCAGGAAACGCTAGATTATCTTACGGGATTCATTTCAAAGAGACTGGGTAAAGGGGTCGTCTTCGGCAAAGACACGCCGAACTTTATTGCCAACCGCATCGGAGTCTTTTCCATCTTTAACGCGATCAAGCACATGGTCGATTTGGATATGACGGTAGAGGAGGTCGATACAGTCGCGGGACCCGCCACTGCCAGACCTAAAAGCGCAGCCTTTAGAACGGCGGATTTGGTTGGGATCGACACCTTGGCTCATATTGGGAAAAACACCTATGATGTTCTGGTTGACGATGAGATGAGGGATACTTTTCTTGTGCCCGATTTTATATCTAAGATGATTGGGGATGGATTGCTGGGTAACAAATCAGGTCAAGGATTCTACAAAAAAGGCATGGTCGATGGTAAGCGTCAGATTTATTACTACGACTATAAAACCGGCGAATACAAACCTCTGGTTAAACCCAAGTTCGGCTCAATCGCCACCAGTAAGCAAATCGGGAACCCGCTCCAGGGGATAAAAACCTTAATTTCTATAGGCGATAAGGCATCCGAATTCGCATGGAGGAGTTTAAGGGATACCTTGATTTATACGCTTAACCGCATTCCCGAGATATCCGATGACATCATCAATGTCGATAACGCGATGAAATGGGGATTTAACTGGGAGATTGGACCCTTTAAGATGATCGACGCGATCGATCCCCTTTATCTTTATAACAGGGCCACGGACGATGGTGTCAACCCGCCTGAAATTCTAAGGGAAATCAATCGTTTTTATCCTATACCAAAAGGCAAGCCGACCTATTGGGATTTCGGCAAAAAGGATTACCAGGAAATTCCTTTCAAACCGGAAGAATTCAAGCTTGAGATCCTAAAAGACACAGGCTCGACCGTCGAGGAGAAGCAGGAATATTCGATCATCGACTTGGGAGACGGTGTTTTTTGTATGGAATTTCATTCCAAGATGAACGCCATCGGCGGTGAGATTCTTCAGGGAACCTTAAAAGCGATCGATATCGCCGAAAGAGAGGGTGTGGGCCTGGTGATCGCCAATCAGGGCAATAACTTTTCTGCCGGAGCCAACATTATGCTGATCGCGGTGGCGATCGCAGAAGGTGAATTCGGTGATATTAGCCGCATGATCAAGGCTTTTCAGAAGTCAACTATGGCTATTAAATACGCGAAAGTACCGGTGGTGGTCGCTCCTTTTAATCTGACTTTAGGTGGTGGATGTGAATATGCTTTGCACGCCGACGCAATTAACGCTTACGCTGAAACCTATATGGGGCTCGTTGAGGTTGGGGTCGGTCTTCTTCCAGCTGGTGGTGGCACAAAGGAAATGGCCATACGCTCCATTGACTTGGCAGAGCATTACAAAGTCGACCCAACGCCGTTTCTTTTTAAGCGGTTTGAAAATATCGGTATGGCAAAGGTTTCTATCTCAGCAGATAACCTCTATGAACTGGGTTATATGGATGAAAAGGATTCGGTGACCATGAACCTGGACCACCTGATTTCAGATTCCAAGAAAAAAGCGATCGCTCTGGCCACCAACTATAGACCGCCAAACAGACATAAAGAATATAAGGCACCTGGACGCTCTATTGCCGGCAGTATCAAGTCTCAGTTGTGGAATATGGGCAAAGGAGGTTTCGCGACCGAATTTGAAGTTCATATGGGTAGTTTAATTGCGGATATCCTGTGCGGTGGAGACGTACCACCTGGAACTATGATTACCGAGGATTATCTTTTGGAACTGGAGCGAGAGGGATTTTTGAAGCTCTGCGGAAACAAAAAAACCATCGAGAGAATCCATCATATGCTAAAGACGGGCAAACCTTTAAGAAACTGATTTTGGAGAATAATTATGAATTCAGCATATCTAGTCGGGGCTTTCCGGACTCCCGGATGCAAAGCGAACAAGGGTTTTTTTAAGGGTACCCGGCCTGACGATCTGGCCGCCACGGTCATGAAAGGGCTGATCGAGAAAACGGGCATCGACGCGGCAACCATGGACGATGTGATTTTGGGATGCGCGTTTCCAGAGGGTGAGCAGGGAATGAACGTTGCGCGGGTCGCTTCTTTTAAGGCGGGCATACCCTATCAGGTTCCAGGGATTACGATCAACCGTTTTTGCTCATCAGGCCTACAGGCTATCTCATTTGCGGCCGACCGGATCTTGGCTGGCAATGCGGATTGTATCTTGGCCGGCGGTGTTGAGTCTATGAGTTTGGTGCCAATGGGCGGCAACAAGTACAGTGCGAATCCGCTTTTGGTGTCTGAGTGGCCCGAGACCTATTCTTCGATGGGAGTTACCGCGGAGTTGGTGGCTGAAAAATATGAGATAACACGTGAAAACCAGGACGAATTTGCCTTTGGCAGTCACCAAAAAGCCACCAAGGCACAAAATGAAAACCGCTTTCGAGACGAAATCATTCCGGTTGAAATTGATACCGCCGCTCTGATCAACGGCAAGATGGTAAAAGGTGTTAAAAACATAGAGATGGATGACGGTCCCAGAGCGGACAGCAGTCTTGAGGCGTTAGCTAAGCTGAGACCCGTCTTTAACATCAAAGGGAGTGTTACGGCGGGGAACTCTTCTCAAATGACCGATGGTGCGGCGGCTGTCATGGTTGTGTCTGAGAAATACCTCAAAGAGCACAAACTTAAACCGGTAGCGCGCTTGGTCGGTTATAGCGTAAGCGGATGTAAGCCAGAAATTATGGGGATCGGACCCATCGTGGCAATTCCAAAGGTTTTGGAGAAAACGGGGCTTAAGCTTAAGGACATTGACTTGATCGAACTAAACGAGGCTTTCGCAGCTCAATCCCTGGCGGTCATTAAGGAGTTGGGTTTAAACCGTGAGATTCTAAATGTCAACGGTGGCGCCATCGCCCTTGGACATCCTCTGGGCTGCTCGGGTGCTAAATTGACGGCGACGCTATTAAGCGAAATGGGAAAAAGGAAAGTGAAATACGGTATGGTATCTATGTGCATCGGAGGCGGGATGGGCGCGGCCGGTATTTTTGAGCATCTTTAATATTTTAACCAAACGGAGTTTGTCA
>JAOUME010000155.1 GCA_029881655.1 Deltaproteobacteria bacterium
CGAATAAAGGACATAGTTTGGAATCATTCCAAAATCGATCGTTTAACGTTTGATTTTAAGATTGTTAAAGGCTTTGATCTTAAAGTATTAATTAACCGAAAAGCTTCTTGTCTTAAGTTTTATCATGATCTAGGATGATTTAGACAAAAAATAAAACCCAGACTTTATATATCTTATACCGTTTAATAAGTGATATGTTCGTTTTATTTAATAAAATGGATTTGCCAGCGAAGACTTTTTTTATCGTCTTGCTAACGACGGTGTTGTTTAGTCTTTTTAATTATTATTTCATTACGAAAATAACCTTCGAAAATTATTACACCCACCAATTTCATCACCTTCAAATTAAGCTTCAACATATCCACATGACGGTTTTTGAGCATTTCATCCAGGAAGATCCTGAGGTCATGGAAAAGCTGCAACTGGAAATACAGTCGGATTATAAGGATATGAATGAGACCTTAACAACCTTAAGCGGCACCAATTTTCAGGACTTTAGCCAGGAATTTAAGTTTGGGCTGGATAACTATATGCGAATTAACAGTGAAATCTTAAAGAAAAGCCGCTTGTATTTGAAAGGAGATGCCTTGAAAATGGGTGAGTCAAAAGGCGGAGATTTATTTGATCGCTTGCTTGCGATGATCAAGGAAAGTATAAAGGACATGGCGGTAAAAGACAGCTTAAGTATTAAACTGAGAAGCATTCAATTGCTTGTGGTTAGTATCGCGGTAAGCGGGATTTTAGCGGTATTGATCTTTTATTTGATTAATAAGGCACTTGTCTCACCGTTGCAAAAACTGGTCATCGCATCAAAGAAGGTTGCGTCCGGTGAATATAATACCAAGGTCGAGGTGGTTTCAAATGATGAAATTGGCTATTTATGCGAGAATTTCAACCTGATGGCGACAAGCATTAAGGAGAAAATAGGGATGATCCAGCAGAGCAATCTTTTGTTGGAACAGAAATTCGATGAAAGTCAACGGGAGATATCGTATAGAAAGATTGCGGAGTTAAAATTGCTTGAAGCCAAAGAAGTAGCCGAACAGGCCGCAAAATCCAAAAGCGTCTTCATATCAACCATGAGTCATGAAATTCGCACACCGATGAATGCCGTGATCGGAATGACCAGCCTACTTACCAGGACGAAGCTTACTGACGAACAGAGAGAATTCGTCGACACGATCCGCCTGAGTGGCGAAGATTTAATGCGGATCATTAACGATATTTTGGATCTTTCGAAGCTTGAGACAGGAAAATTAATTCTTGAAGAACACCCCTTTAACTTAAGGGATTGTATCGAACAAAGTTTTGATCTTTTTTCTTTCTTGGCATCCGAAAAAAAAATCGGTCTTTTCTATGATTTCGATAGCAGAGTGCCAGAAGAGATTTTTGGTGATGGTTCATATATCAGGCAGATTCTTGTTAATCTAATTGGTAATGCTATTAAATTCACAGAAAATGGTGAAATTATTGTTAAAGTTCATAATAATTGTGTTATTGACCGAGTTTATGAAATTCAAATAGAGGTTTCTGATACTGGCATCGGGATACCGGAGATTATGAAAGAGACGGTCTTTGATTTATTTACTCAGGTGGATACGACTGCTAGCCGGAAATACGGAGGAAGCGGTTTGGGCTTAAGTATCAGTAAACGACTGGTTGAGCTGATGGGTGGGAAAATATGGGTGGAAAGTACGCCTGATGTAGGTTCAACTTTCAGTTTTACGATAACGGCCAAACCGGTTCCTACCCAATCCAGGGAAAAATCTTATGAAGCAAAACTGAGAGGCAAAAAATTAATTCTATTGGATGGGGACAAAACCAGTCAAGCGGCACTTTATAAGAGGCTTAACAAACTTGGGATCGAAGTGAACGCGGTAGACTCAGTTGAGCAGCTTTATAAACAGCTAAAACAATTTCCAGGGTTTGACTTGGTTGTTCTTGATCAAAGTTCAGTCAAAGGAGATATATTTAAAACGATGGATTTACTTCTAGAGGATTACGATATCCCTAATAGTTCGATTGTACTTATACGGGAATTCGGTGGAGAAAAAATGTCTTTCTGTGAGAAATATAAGCACAACTGCATCAACCAGCCTATTAAACATAAAAAGCTTATTCAGGTGCTTTTAACAGCTCTTCAGGAAACGATAGGAAAGCAAGAGGAAATAAAAGATGAGATTTCTGGGGATTTAGATGGAACTCTCGCTATAAAGTATCCTTTGAAAATCCTTTTGGCAGAAGACAACCACATCAATCAACTTGTCGCGATAAAAATCATGGATAAATTCGGCTATAGCATAGATGTCGCTGCCAATGGATTTGAGGTGATTGATTCGATTTTGCGCCAGAAATATGATCTTGTGTTAATGGATATTCAAATGCCTGAAATGGACGGGCTCGAAGCTACAAAGCAAATTCTTCAAAATATCCCAGATCATAGAAAGCCTAGGATTATTGCTATGACAGCCAATGTTCTGCCCGAAGACAAGTTGAGTTATCTGGAATTAGGAATGGATGATTTTTTAGGCAAACCCGTACTGCCAGAGACGATACAGGCAATGTTGGAAAAATGGGGTAAAATTCTTTTAGGAAAAAATCGAGCGCCAAAAACGAGGACTGGGCCTACTCCAGAAATACTGGATAGCCAGCTTTTTAAAGTAGAAATGCAAGATGCAAAGGGTGTTTTTTTGACGATGGTAGAAGTTTTTCTAGGTGAAGCGGCAATGATCATTCAGGAGGTGAATGAATGTTTAAAGGCAAATAAACGACAAGACATTCAAAAAGCCGTCATTCAACTTAATCAAAAAAGCCAGTTGGTAGGAGCCAAGTATATGGGAGAGCTATGCGTGGAAATCCAAAAAACAATCGATAATCGAGAGAATTCCCAACCTGATATCAATGAATTGATTTGCCTGTTGGATGAGGCATATCGATTAACTCAAAAAGAGTTTGAAATTGTTTTCGAGAATTTGAACTGATGTTATATTATTTTTCCACCCATTATGTTTCCGGAGGGATAGTATTTAGATAAAAAATCAAGGCAGGTAGTGGTTGCAAAATAATGGCTAAACCTAAAGAAAAATAATTAATGGCAGTTAAAATTTTAATAGCTGATGATGGTAAACTCAACCGAGTTGTTTTGAATAAATTGCTTGAGCCATACGGAAGGTGTGACATGGCAGAGGATGGTATCGCCGCGATTAAAAGAGTGGTCAATGCTTTCCACGAAAAACAACCCTATGATCTGATTTTCCTGGATATGATGATGCCTGGACTTAATGGCGATGAGGTTAGGGATAAAATAAGATCACTAGAGAGTTCAGAAGGAGTTAAAGCGTCAAAAATAATTCTGGTTACGGGAATAGATCAAACACACGAAGAGTTAGAGAAACGATTACAAGATTATGAAGAGATTATCGCCAAGCCTGTAAATGATGAAGATATTAAACATATTATGGAGCGCTTCGGTTATTAGGTTGCGCTGTGAGTTTTTAGTCGGGTGGGATTTAATTTGGCTTTTGATGTTTCCTGCCTGAGCAAACCAGCATAAAACCTGGGAGAACCAACTATTCGCTGATGGCGGGTCGCGGAAACTACACCCATTTTCAGCAACCATTATTTGTATGTGTTTGATTTATTTGGTTTATATGCGTGATGGGAGCTGTTCAGCTATTCTATTTAATTGTTATAATTGGGTTTACGATTGGAAAGAGTTGTTGGGAGTGGGCCCTGGAAGATTCCATTGTTCCTAAAGGATTCTTCCTCCAGTGCCACGTATAAGTCCTATCCCCGCTTACTAACCATCTTGACCTTCCCCCGTTTTTGTGGACAGCTTAAATTTCGAAAGAAAGCGGTTTTAAAGGGTTTATTTTTGAAAGAGCGTTTTTCCGAACGATTTTAAATCTTTGGCGGATTGGACGACCCTTTTTGCCATGTTTTCCTCAGCCGCCTTGTTGTAGCTTCTGGGGTCGTAAAACTTCTTGTTTCCGACCTCTCCATCGATTCTTAAGACAGCGTCGTAATTTTTCAACATGTGGTCGATAATCGGCCTGGTAAAGGCATACTGCGTATCGGTATCGATATTCATTTTAACCACGCCGTAATTAAGGGTTTCGTGGATATCCGCGAGATCCGAACCAGAGCCACCGTGAAAAACGAGATTTAAAAAAGCGTCCTTTCCATGTTTTTTAGTTAACGCTTCCTGACCGTTTTTGAGGATTTTAGGGCTGAGCTTGACATTGCCCGGTTTGTAGACTCCATGAACGTTTCCGAAAGTGGCGGCTAACAGGAACCGGCTGTTGGTGATTTTGGAGAGTTGCTCGTATACATAAAGCATGTCTTCTGGGGTGGTATAGAGTTTCTCCGAAGGTGTACCCTCGTGGTTGACCCCGTCTTCCTCTCCGCCGACTATCCCGGTCTCGACTTCTAAAATGATCTCCAGTGCCGCGCATTCTTCAACCAAAGATTTCGCGATATTCATATTCTCTTCGATCGGCAACTCTGAGCCGTCAAACATATGGGAATTAAAAAGGTTGGGAAGACCCTGAGCGCGCCTTTTTTTTGTTTCTTCCATCAGAGGCTTAACAAAACTGTCCAACTTTCCAGCCTGACAGTGATCGGTATTAAGGGCAACATTGATATCGTATTTCTCGGCCAGGAGATGGATATGCTGAGCGATCGAAATGGCGCCTAAGACCATATTTTTAACCGCTCCGCCTGAGGCGAACTCAGCGGCGCCGGTCGATACCTGTAAATATCCATCGCTTTTGGCCTCGGCCAGACCACGTAACGCCGCATTGGCTGTCACTATAGAGCTGACATTGATCGCTGGATACGCATAGTGGTTTTCTTTAGCGGTATCCAACATCTTGCAGTAGGTTTGATAATCGGCGACTGGCATGCGGTCCTCCTAGGATAAGAAATTAAATTTTAAAATACAATTAATTAAAAATAAATAAGCCTTATTAGAACGAATTGTTTTACAATATTCAACTATTAACGTAAATATCGGACAAAGTACACAGAATTCATCCATTAATCCAACGTATAGTCAATAATCCAGGTTTACACCCGAAACGTATGATGCAAATACAGGATAAAGACTTATCTCAACTTTCGCCCGAGGTTAAACGCGAGCTGTTGATTGAGGCACTTTCGTATATACAGGGATTCCAACAACAGATCGTCGTTATCAAATACGGCGGCGCGGCCATGGTTCAGGAATCTTTCAAACAATCCTTCGCCGATGATGTCGTCCTGCTGCAATCATTGGGACTAAGACCCGTTATCGTTCATGGGGGTGGGCCTGAAGTCACCAAAGCCATTGAGCAATATGGCCAAAAGAGCAGTTTTATCGACGGACTGAGAGTAACCGACCTTTTGAGCATGAAAATTTCAGAAATGGTGCTCTCAGGGTTAGTCAATAAAGAGATCGTAGCGCATATCAACAAGACAAACGGACTGGCAGTCGGACTTAGCGGGAAGGATGGAAGACTGATCTTAGCCAGAAAATTCAAACATCCAGACGCTGATTTGGGATTTGTCGGTGAAGTCGAACAAATCAACCCACAATTGATTTTCTCACTACTTGAGAATAACTATATCCCAGTTATTTCCCCTATCGGAATGTGCAAGGATGGTCAAACTTATAATATTAACGCTGATACGGCGGCATCCCACTTGGCGATCGCCCTAAAAGCTAAAAAATTAATTTTCTTAACAAATGTTAAGGGAATCCTGAAGGACGAAAAACTTATTTCAGTTGTCAACAGCCAGGAAACAAAAAATTTGATCAAGGAGGGGGTTATCCAGGGCGGAATGGTACCCAAAGTTCAGGGAATGCTTTTAAGCCTGGATAAGGGAGTAAACAGCGTTCATATCATCAACGGCATGGATCATCATGCTTTGATTTCAGAGCTTTTTACCGAAACGGGAACCGGTACGATGATTACTCAAGAAAAATGAGTTTCTTTTTTAATTACCCTTTTACTTTAGCCTCTCTAAAAGAGAGCAATTTAAACATCCCTCATAAAAACTTCGGCAACAATCATCATAAAGCTGTATCAATCCTTGATAATATCCCAGATTATTAATGATTTTAAATTCAGGATGGCTCACGAATAGACGCTGCTCCAAAAAGACCGTTTTTTTGTTTTTGCCCTCGGGGGGTAACAGTAAAAACAACGAAAAAAGGGTTTTTTCGAGTTCCTGATTTCCGTGTTTTTTAGACCAGGCCAGAAAAAAAGGGATGACGCTGTTGACCAGGATGATCAGTTGGCGGTCTTTGCCGATAAACCGGGTTTTGCCGTTTAGTTTGTTTTTGCTCTCCGCCTTAATGAGAAAACATAAGGGATCCCATTCCGGTTGGGGAAACATCATATCGAGAAGTTCTATAATCAATGGTTTCGGGTTTT
>JAOUME010000156.1 GCA_029881655.1 Deltaproteobacteria bacterium
AGCTTTATTATATTTCGAATGAAATTGTTTCATGCTATGTCTCTATAAAATATTTTGCTGACAAAAAACCTGATTTGAAAATGAAAAAAGTCACCATCAAGACGAAACTTCTTTTGGTCATTATTTTGATGAGTCTGGTTCCCTTGACCGTAATCACGGTGATCACGCTCAGCTATACACGGGACATGTTAAAAAATGAAATCGGCAACAGTCTTAAAGTGCTGGCCAGAAATGAGGCCCAAAATATCCAGTTATTATTTAAGAAAAAAATAAGAGAGACCGAGTTGCTGGCTTCAGAGGAAATAGTGCTTCGGGCCGTTAAAAAGGCCAATCTGCGATACAAGGGTCAAAGCAGAAGTCAAATCCTGGCGGGTATTGGTCAGTTGGATCAAGATTGGATTAAAAACAAAGCTCAAGTTCCCTTGGCAGAGCAGATTCAAAACAACCCGGTCACAGGCTACATAAGAAATTTAAAAAGATTGCGATCCGATGAAATCGGTGAGATTTTTATCACCGACGCATACGGCGCGGTTATCGCGATGACGCAAAATCTTTCCGATTATTATCAGGGGGATGAACAGTGGTGGCAAGCCAGTTGGAACCGGGGGCGTGGCAAGGTTTTTCTCGATGACCGAGGATACGATAAAAGCGCCGGAGAGCATGTGGTCGGTATTGTCGTTCCTATACTTGATCGGGGTGATGTGATTGGAGTTTTTAAGATCAATCATCTGGTGAAGGATATTTTGGGAATGGTTTCTTCCTCCAGAATCGGCAAATCTGATTTTGCCTTTCTGGTAAGATCCCAGGGTACTTTTTTATCCCACTCCGATGGCGGGTTTCAGTATTCATTATCCCCAAAGGAAACGCAGGCGTTGGATATCGGAAAAGCGGGATGGAGAGAGGACCTTTTTGAGGGCAGGGACCGGATTTTCGGTTTTGCTCCCATCAATATCGAAATTCATTACAGAAAATTAAAACCTAAGGGAGCGGTTGGGGTCGCGGAAGAGAGTTGGGAGCCTACCACATGGTATCTCTTTAACGAAATCAACCGTGGGGAAGTTTTTGAAACGCTGGATGAAATCGTTTTTCTTTATATAATAATCGTTTTCATCGTTATCACCTTCATCTTATTTTTTGCCTATATTTTATCCAACCAGATTTTCTCTCCCTTGAGCACCTTAACCAAAGTTATTGAAAACGTTCGCCTCGACGGTAATGATCCGCCCATCTATATCCGCTCGGATGACGAGATCGGCGTATTGAACCTCAGGTTCAACGAAATGTTCGCCAAACTGAGTCAGACTTATCAATCCCTTAAAGATGAAATCAGGGAGAGGCAATTGGCGGAAAAGAATCTGCTGAAATCACAGGTCGAACTGGAAAATAAGGTCGCTGAGCGGACTTTCGAGTTGCAGGGCGCCTATCACGAGCTTAAAGAGGAGCATCAGGAGCGTATATTGATCAACGCCGCCTTGTCTGAAAGTGAAAAATATCTGAGAAAGGCCCAAAGCATGACGAAGCTCGGCAATTGGAAACTCTGTCCCGAGACCTTTGAGATGAGCGGCTCCGATGAATTTTACAATATTTTTGAGATTAACAAGGATCAGTTCGAATTTGAATCCTTTGCTTTCTTGATTCACCCGGAGGATATGGATTTCGTGTTAGAGACGATAAAATCCGCCATGAACGCGCAAGCCAGTTGGAAATTCGAATGTCGATTGTTAATGAAGGATGGCAGGATTAAATATATTCAATCAATCGGTGAGCCTGTTTTTGATGAAAAAAGTGGTAAAAATCAGTTTGTCGGAACCCTTCAGGATATAACGGAGAGGAAAAAGACCGAAATCGCCCTTAAGGAAAGCGAAGAAAAGTTCCGGGCTATTTTGGACAACTCCAACACGGTGGTTTACCTTAAAGATACCCAAGGAAAGTTTATTTTCGTCAATAAACTGTTTGAAATTACGTTCAAGGTAACGCTGAAAGAGGTTATTGGCAAAACGGGTCATGTGATTCTTTCGAAGGAAAGCGCCGAAAGTATTATAGAAAATGACGAGACCGTCATAAAGAATAAAAAACCATCCCAATTTGAGGAAGTTATTCCACTGGACGACGGTCCCCATACCTATATTACATCTAAGTTTCCTCTATTTGATTTTGAAGGCAAGGTGACCTCTGTGTGCTCAATCGCGCTGGATATTACGGAAAAGATGGCATATGACGCTTTGAAACAGAACCTGGAGGAGCTTGAACTTTTCAGCACCAAGCTTGAGAAGAGAGTCAAAGAGGAAGTCGAGAAAAACCGCCAGAAGGATCAGGTGATGATTCAACAGTCTCGCTATGCGCAGATGGGGGAATTGATCAGCATGATCGCCCATCAGTGGAGACAACCTCTCAACGCGATCAGCACGGCCTGTATCGAACTGAAACTGGCTGATACTCTGGGTGAACAGGACACCGAAAAAAGATCGGAATTAAGTCATTTCATCGAACAAAAAACACAGCAAATGTCGCAAATCATAAATGATTTTATGAATTTTTTCCAGCCGGAAAAGGAGAAGAAACCGTTTCTGTTTTTTGACCTTTATACCGATCTGATCAAGATGATCGGCCCCCAGCTCAAGTCAGCCAATATTGATGTCGAATTTACAGGGGATAAAAACCTGACTTATCTTGGCTTTAAAAAGGAATTGGAGCAGGTCATGATAAACCTCTTGGCCAATAGCCGTGACGCCTACATCGAGAAGCGGACAGAGAAGAAGCTCATCAAGGTTTCTGTCCTCGAAAACAAGAAACATGTATCGGTTTGGGTCGAAGATGAGGCCGGCGGGATTTCGCCTGAGATCATCGAGCGGATTTTTGAGCCGTATTTTACATCAAAGGAACAGGGACAAGGAACGGGATTAGGTCTTTATATGTCCAAAGTTATTATTGAAAAAAGTTTCAAAGGAACCATCGAGGCTAAAAACACGGAAAAAGGAACTCTTTTTACCCTTTCTTTGCCGAAATAGACCCGGTTTTGAATTTACTTTAGCGTTTATTTTCGAAAACGTGGTTTAAACTATCTTCATTACAGCTAATTGGAATGGGGAAAGGCAAGCTTTACAGCTCAATGTCGATTTGCTTTGCGGTGAGTTCTTTTTTGGCGTATTCGACGTAAAGCTTTTTTTCGATAAAGATAGCGTGAAGACTCGCGTCGATCAGATTTTCATCTTTCATCTTCTCCAATGTTTTAAGAGCCTGAGAAAGTTTCATTGGTTTTTTATAAGGCCGGTCTCGGGCGGTTAGCGCTTCGAAAATATCGGCGATGGCCATGATCCTGGATTGAAGGGGGATTTCACTGCCTTTTAGCCCAAGGGGGTAACCCGAACCATCTATCTTTTCGTGATGGCTTGAAGCGTACTCAGGTACTTTAACCAGATATTTCGGAAAAGGCAGTCGGTTGGTGATCTTAAAGGTCGCGCTGGCGTGCGATTCGATGATTTGACGCTCATTTTGGGTAAGGTTTCCTTTCCTGACAGACAACCTTTCGATTTCATTATCAGAAAGATAGGGTTGTTTAAGCTGGTTGATTTCCATGACTTTCTTCCCGACTCGGGCAAGTTTTGATAGTTTGTCGTCTTGCATGTACTCCTCGGAGTTATTACAGGATTTAATGAAATCAAGATCATCCAGTAAAGTCATGCGCTCTTTATTGAAAGCTTCCTCCAGTTTTTTTATTTCATCCAAATCTTTATCATTACTTTCAAGCAGGCTGAGCTTTTTCTTTAGGAATTCGTTTTCAAGCTCTTTCTCAAAGATATTAAAACGGGCTTCGATCAACTCGGTCCGGTCCATAATCACCTCAAGCTTTTTCTGTTTGTCGATAATATGCTCGGGGTTAATGATCTTGCCGACATCATGCATCCAAGTGGCGATGCGCAATTCTTCGAGTTCCTCCACGTCAAACCAGACGTCTTTTAACGGACCGCTGGAAACCTGATTGATACTTTCAGCGATCAGCATACTAAGATCGACGACACGCTTGATATGTTGTCCGGTATAAGGGGATTTTTCGTCAATGGCCAAAGCGATGCTCTCGATGAAGGAATAAAACAGGTTCTTAAGGTTCTGGATCAGCTGAACATTCGACAAGGCGACAGTTGCCTGGGAAGCCAGGGAAGCGATCACATCCTCATATTCCTGATCAAAGGCAACGACCTCTCCGGTTACCAAATCAAGTGCGTTGATGACCTGAAGCACTCCGACCAGACTGCTTTCATGATCCTTCATGGGAATGACCAGCATGGATTGAGTTTTGTATCCGGTGGTTTCGTCGTAAAGTTTTATCCCATGAAAGGGAAACTGAGGTATCTTACTGACATCGGCTAAGTTGATTTTCCTGCCTGTGTGGGCCGCATAGGAAGACACATTGGAATAGTTAGGCTCGTCGTGGATATAAAGCGGAACGTTGGGCAATTTAAAATGATTATCAGAGTGATTGCTGATTGGGATTTCCAGGCTTTTGTTAATCATGATCTCAAAGCGAAGACTTTGATCTTCCGTATCGTATAGATACAAAGTCGCTGCGTCCGCGTTGCATAGGTCACACGCCACTTCGACGATCATTTCCAGTAGTTTGTTGATATCCTTTTCAGCTGAAAGGGCAACACCAATCGAAGAAAGCTTTTTTAAGTGATCGATCTGATTTTCGGCGTAAGATTTAACTTCACTGGTCACGTTCATTAAAAGTCTTTGAAGTTTCTTGTCTTTCGCGGTCGGATGTCCAGCTTTGCCTTGAATGCTCTTTAATTGGTCAATTATTGAAATGTCTTTCATACCGGTATCTTCACAATTGCTCTTAATGGAGTTCATGAATTAAAATTATTATGCTTGCTATATTAAAATCGATTAGCTTGAGGAAGCCTTATCATTTGAAATTGATTTTGGGAACGAAAATAAATTTAAATGACCAACATTGATGGATTAATCATCCATAAAACCAGGTTTCCGACCAAAAGGTCAGGTTTTGACCTGACCGCGTCATTTAAGGAATGGACCGCGAACAATGACTCCGGCAGCCTCTGAAATGAATCTGGAAATAAAATGATTTAATATGTGTCTTTGGCTGATAATTGAGTCATCCTGGTCCGTATTTTGAATTTATAGTTTTGACTTTTCAAGGAAGATAAACCTTATATGATTTTAAGATTATATAAAAGGATATTCGATGATTAACAAGGCATCCCAGGCGCATACAGACGGCATTATGCCCATGAAAGCGCACAATTATAATAGTCAATCCAGCAAGGTTATCAATCGCGCCAGGATGAAGTTCGAAAACCTGCTTAAAGAACACCAGGAAAGCTCAGGAAATCAAGGCGGTAAAACGGAGGGGACGGAGTGGTTTTTGCGGCAATTCCCCTGGATTGCTTAAACAGAGTTAGGTTTGACAAAACAGACATTTAGGTCGTGAACGATTTCACCACTTGGTGAATTGTTTTCATTGGCTTCTTTTTGTCGATTGTTTAGTGAGCATTTATATTTTTAAACCAACCGGCGCATAACAAGATACGAAAGTCTGGTTAGATATCGTAATTGATCCCAATTCTCAAGGTATTAGACTCAATTTTATTTTCAGGCTTTCCCCCGAAATTATCAAATAATTGTTTTTGGATCATATAGGATAATCGTTGATTTGCCAGATAGTTCCAAAAACCTTTAATTCCTATTTCATATTTTTTTTCCTTATTATTATCGGATTCAATGGTCCTGATACCGTGGACTTCCTGGTCGAAATAGATCATCCAGGATTGGATTGGATTTTCATAACCAAAGGAAACGAACATATCCCTGGAATCGGCGCTTAAGTGATGGCCAATTGAAATATCATCGTATGTCCAGCCATTTTTATATTCGAAGTGATTAAACCAGGCCGTGTTCGGGATAGAGTATTTATTTGGCTGAACGGTATCGGCCTGCTCGATGAGTATAAAGTACCCATCGATAAAGTCGATCCATTTAATTCCGGCTATGTGCGCTTTGGTTCTGTCCCAATTTTTAATCGTATCCTGCCAGTCCATCTGATGGTCTTCCCGGCCAAGTTCACCATAAATGATAAATTTAATTTCTGGAATCTTGATCCTGAAATCAAAAACGATCTGTTGGTTGCGATAGTCCGTTTTCGTTTCTGCGCCAGCCTTTGGCTTGAAAAATTCCGAATACAAATCCCAAATAACATTTGAAACACTGTTGTCTTGTCCTTCTCCTCCTGCGAACCAAGAGCGGCTAAGCCCCAGTTCCAGTCTCTTTGAAGTGCTGTAATCCAACCTAAAACCACCCAGTTTCGCGTTAGGTACATGGCG
>JAOUME010000157.1 GCA_029881655.1 Deltaproteobacteria bacterium
GAAATTGCTTTTTCCCAATTGAAATTTTCCATAAGACAGAATCCTCAATCAAACCCAATTCTATCCATTTTTTTGCAAGTTTATTTTCGGCTACCAGTAATTTGTTTGGGCCACTCGTGGTAAACAACTGCCAGTTCCCTTTCGCAGATAAAAGGGATTTAATTTTTGAGCCATCTGGCAAGTCAAATCCAACTGGAAGCCATTTCTCAAAAATCACCGATTACCCTCTCAGAATATTCGCTACATCAAACATGTCGCTATCAGCCCCAGTGGCAATTTGCATCATCGAAAGTTGACCGACAATAGCGCGAAGCTTTTCAATGTCATCCGACTTCAACGATTGCAGTCCAATTTGAGTCAACTCTTCAAAGCGCTGTTTGTCAGCAAACAAATGTGGAGCTTCGAGCATTGATTTAAAGCGTTCTACAACGAACCAGTCTTGTCGCCAAAGAATTTCAAAGTTCTTACCTTTCAGTTCGTCAAGGTGATGCTCGAAGTCATTGTCATTACGATCAATTGAGCGCTGTGCCGTTTTGGCAAGATTATCAAAAGCTGATTCTTCAGATTGGCGCGCGTGCTCTCTGATATGTTGATCAAAAAAAGCTTTGATTCCGTCCAAATGCAATTGCCTAATTTCCTTTAGATTTTCTTTTTTTACTTGTGCTAAGAGCCTTCTCGCCTCCAGTACATTTTCCATCGCTTCTTGGGCACTTTCAGTATCTTCGTTGTCTTGTTCCAGTGAGGCGGCTGATTCGAGTTTTCGACGGGCTTGATTTAGTTTTGGACTATCAACCACCTCTGAAATCTCGTCAATTCGATCCATGGTGTTTTTACCTTCTTCCTTAACCAACAGAGAAGCCTCAGAAAAATTCAACTGCCCTTCTTGGCGTGAATAAAAATTCTTGCCCGAATGAAAGACACCGCCAATGCTTGGTACAGAAATTTCTAAAGAGATATTACCTGAATCTAAAATCTCATATTCGCATTCAAGGTCTGCCCCTGCTGGAATTACTCCATCGTCGAAGTCGGAACCAGAGATTTTCAAGACTCCAATAGGTCGATTGTCTGTTATTGGGTCAGTGATTTCACCTTCCCACAGCTTAATATTGATCGAACTAGCTGCTCCGGCTTTTAAAGATTCAGCAGCTTTAAAGATTTTTTTACCTTTTTGAGGAAGCGAATCACCAAACCTAACCAAGTAGTCGAGGCTGGGGCGGCCACCCAATTTTTCTAAAACTTCAATACCGATTGAATGGGAGGCGGGTATCGCGTCAACCGTTGCAGCAGTCCTCGTGATAACAATTTTATCTTGTTCAAGGGAAATCGGCTCACCGGAAGAATCAAAAACGAAGACTTTGAAGTGATTGTCACCTTGTTTTGTTAAGCTAACTTCTATTGTCGCGCCATTTTTTAATTGTAGTCGGCCAGATGTCCAGCCTGTATCGACACTGTCTATTTGAAATTCAGTTCCAGGTGCTTCTTGCCCTTTGATTAATACAGCAATTTTAGACTTTACGCTCGGAGTCCTTGAAATATAGTTGAAAGTTAATGAAAGCTCACTGCCCGATGAAATCTGACCACGAGTATTTTTTCTCGCTCTACTTGTTGAACTCCAATCAATTGACTCTGCGAAAAGACTTGCACCTTCGGCTACAGCCGTCATGGGGTTAACATCTGTACTTCCAGGAATGCCAAGTTCAAAAGCAACTTTATCTCTTAATGTGTATTAGTTTTGACTTAATCTGACATTTATGTTTTTTTGATACTCTGTTTTGAGTTTTTCTTGTTTTTAACTTAAACTAAAGGAGTATCAAATGAATTTAGAGCATAACTTTAATTTTGGAGAGAATAAAATAATCAAAAACAAGGTTGGCCTTTTAAAATTGGCCGAAGAGTTGGGCAATGTCTCGAGAGCCTGTAAGATCATGGGGTTTTCAAGAGATACCTTTTACAGGTACAAAGAGTTAGTGGAAGAAGGCGGAGTGGAGAACCTGATCGAAAAGACCAGGAGAAAACCCAACTTGAGAAATAGAACGGGCGAACAGACCGAGAAAGCCATTTGTGAAATGGCGGTTGAGTTTCCTGCCTATGGTCAAGTTCGAGTGAGCAACGAACTGAGAAAACAAGGTATTATTATTTCAGCGGCAGGAGTTCGGTGCGTTTGGATGAGGCATGGTCTGGAGAACATGAAAAAGAGGCTCCGGGCCCTGGAAGAAAAGGTAGCCAGGGAGGGTCTGATCCTGACCGAGTCTCAGATCGTCGCTTTAGAGAAAAAGAAGGACGAATCAACGGCAATTGGGGAAATCGAAACCGAACATCCTGGTTATCTCGGATCGCAGGATACCTTTTATGTCGGAACACTCAAAGGTGTGGGGCGAATCTATCAGCAGACCTTTATCGACACCTATTCCAAGGTCGCCTTTGCCAAGCTGTACACAACCAAAACCCAGCTGGTCGCAGCCGAACTTCTCAATGACAGGGTGCTGCCTTTTTTTGAATCCCAGGGACTGAATATTTTGAGAATTTTAACTGATCGAGGAACCGAGTTTTGCGGGAAACCCGATTCGCATGATTATGAGCTTTACCTGGCGCTCAACGATATCGATCATACCAAGACCAAAGCCAAGTCCCCTCAGACCAATGGGATCTGCGAGAGGTTTCACAGGACGATCCTGGAAGAATTCTATCAGATTGCTTTCAGAAAAACCATTTACAATAGCTTGGAAGAGCTTCAAAATGATTTGGATGTTTGGTTGGTTCACTATAACCAAAAGCGAACTCACCAAGGTAAAATATGCTGTGGCAGGACTCCAATGGAGACTTTTCTTTCCGGTATCCAAATCTGGAAGGAGAAAGTTGTTAGTTTAAATCCAAAGGATTTAAACTAACGGACATTTTTTCGTACTCAAAGCAGGGTGACTGTCAGATCAAGTTTTAAGTTTTACAAATAATTGAATCATCTCATCAAAAGTAACCATTTGATTGTTGACCTTGTACTTCTTTTTAATGGAGCTAACAACCAATAGCATACCAGATTTGCATCCAGCTCTTAGATACTGTCCAACTAGTTGAGTTTTCAACGCCTTATGCAGCTCCGTGTATGTCCAATCTTGATTCTCTCTGCTATACTTCAATTCCAAAGCAAACTGTTTATCTCCTTGCCCAAGTGAGATATCAGGTTCTTTTTTGTTTTTGACTTCTTTTTCCCTTACAACTTGGTATTGAGATCGATTGATTGCCTGAAGTTTATCAGCCATTATCAACTGCAAATGCCTTTCCTCCTTAATCAGTTCCGCTAAACTAAAATCGCTATTACATAAATCATTCAGCGCAAACCTAATGCGTCCTTCGATCATTCTATTGTATTGTTCTTGGCTCTCAAATAATAGTAGGCTGCCAAGGCTTTCACATTCTAGAATTTGAGATACATTGACCATTTCTTTGCTTGCTAGCGCATTTAATGAGCGTTCTAAAGCCCTTAAAATGGAATCTCGTGCTTCAAGCAACTCTTCCTTTTCAGATAACCTTTTTAAAACTGAGATTGCTTCAGGAGTTGCTCTATTGACTAGTTCTTGAAACAAAGCATCCCTAAACTCAGGGACTATGTCTTCAGCTTTAGGTGAGTATACGTGTTCGTGCCATGGATCATCTTTAGGATGATTTATTAAATAAATGGCCGAATACATAGCAGCAATTATGTCAGTTGATAATTTACTGACTAGCGTTATCATTGAATTGCTAGCTCGACGATCACCGCTCAAATACGCAAAACAGGTAACGAGATAGTCCTTTTTGACAGATTTCTTCTTGTAAACATTCTTATAAAACCAAGACCAAGCTTCATCCGAATCTAAAAACATCCAAAATCGAAACCATGGTAAAAATAAATCTTGGTTACTCTTCCTGTACATGTCTTTAGAATACTTGCTAGCTATATCTCTGATTTCATCAGAGTAACTTGATTGACAATCAATTAGAATTTCAGTTGCTTTTTCGGCAATGTATCGACTCGCCGGTGAATTCTCCTTAATGAAACTGATTAGTATGGGTGATATTAATTCTTTGATTTGAATTGAAAAGTTCCAATCATTGCTAAGGAATGAATTATAATCCGTATTCATTGCTTTAAAATCTTCTGCCAATATTGGTTCCAACCAGTTCACGAACAGTTTTGGTTTTTCTAAAGCAGCCTCGAAGAACCAATCTGGATATCCATTGATTTCTTTTAGACCAAGATTTAAGATCTTTAGGGTGTCCTTATTACTTGCTTTTTTTAGGTTGAAGCCTTGGTTAAGTGCCACTGAAAATCCACATAATGAAACTATATCACCATATGTAGCTGATCTCGTTTCTTCACTAATTTTGTTGTTTTTCCACCAGTTAATAAGACCAGTCTTGGCGACATTAGCAATTTTTTTGTTATACCTATCTGCTAAAATATCAAAATTATACTCTTCTCTCTTATCCGAACGTTTACTCATGATTGAGTAAAAATGATGCAAATACTTGAAACTCTTTGGCTTACCCTTCTTAATTAGTTCCAAATTGTCTAAAATCCGCTTTTTGTTTTCCTGGTGTGTCTTTTTCCTCTCTTTGTCCTCTTGCCGTTGTCGTTTTTCCTGTTCAATTTGCCAGTCAAATTTTTTCGGTTTGAGGCTTTCCAGATCACCTTTTTTTAGATTTGGGAATCTTGTTAAGGCATTCGAGATCTTGTCTTCAACTTTTTCATTGTTATCAGGATCAATTATATGCCTTATATTGTGAAAGAATTGGGTAGCGACCTTTTCGCTCTTAGTTTTTTTTAATTTTGCTATTATCCAGTTGGAATCCTTTGAGGTAAGAACCAACAAATTATGTCGTCCAAATTCAATTAGGTGGTCTCCCCTTTTTATGCAACGAGTTATCAGCTCATTTCTTTTCTGGAATTTTTTATGTGCAGTTTGTATTTCCTCGTGTGGAAACCGATAGCTGCCGTTGTAAGGAGATAGACCAACAATAATGTCATATAGTTTTGTGATGTCTGCGACACTTGGTTGAGGACTGAGTTCGGAATATTTTTCAAGTATTCTGCAATAAATGAAGCCAAGCGCCGAAACAGCCCATGACAAATTTGAATTTATTGTGGGAGGTTGATACTTACTTTCTGCTTTTTTATTGACAACCTTCTTGTAAATGAAATTGAAAGTACCTAAAAGTTCATTTATGGGAATGCTGTAGGCAAATTCTCGCTCTAGGTAGTATGTCGCCTTTCCTCCACGATTCCATACAGGTTTTGGCGATTTGCGTAATACCGCTATAAGCTCATCTATTGATATGTAAGAGGGATAAAGTGCATCACAAACCTGACATACAAAATTGATATCTTTAAAGCTATTTTGATTAAGCAGCCACTTTTTTAACGAACTCAGAATATCATGTGACTGACTTTCTTTACATATTTCGACAGCAATTCTTCTATTCCATCCATCCTCATTTTTATTGGACGCTATCTTCAGAGAATCATTTAAAAACCCTTCTAACTTACCTTCAAGAATCGTCCTTAAAATAAGCCTTTTTATTTCAGCAGCTTTTGATTTCTGACTTAGTATTTTATGAAAAAGGTCACTATATTCTGCTCTGGCAAGTAACTTAAATCTATGCCTTGTTGTTTCCCAACCGATAAAGCTTCTTGATTCATATTTATTGAAAACTTCTTGAATTGCTTTACGACCATTTTGAAAGTGATATTCTTGATGATCTCCCTGTAATAAGATAGTTTCAGGACTATTCTCTAGCAATAGGTTGAATATTTCTTTATTAAAGGGAGCGATCCAAGCTACTATAGGTTTTAGTCGATCCAACAGAATACTTTTATTCCCAATGGTTCTAAACAATATTTGTTGGATATCATCTGTGATTGATTTCTCATTCAGTCTTTCCAATAACCACATAGCGGAAAGATACTCTACAATTTCTGAATTGATGAACTCGATTTTTTCGAACAAAGGTGCTCTAAAAAAACCAGACTTTAATATTGCGGATCGTCTTTCGTGATTCCAGTCAGACAATATTTGATCGATGGAAGGTTCTTCTTTTGAACCGTTCTGTAGTTTAATGAAATTAACCCCACCTAACAAAGTGACAGCGGCTATCCTTTTTACACCTTGAATTGTCTCATCTACTGACAACACGTTTAACGCTGGGTTTCCCTCATTGGCAAGGTTAAGGCAAAAGTCATGTAGAAGAGTACTCATCGATCCGATATTTTTATGACCAGGCCATCTGTTTGCTAAATAGAGTAATGTTCTAGGGTGTTGAGTCATCCAATGAAGGTTCTTTTTTTCCAC
>JAOUME010000027.1 GCA_029881655.1 Deltaproteobacteria bacterium
TGAGACGTGCAAAGGTATATCGGTGTGGTCCCTTAGAATTCGCATCACTCCCAGGTCAGAACAAATAAGACCATCAGGTGGTAATTCCCGAATATTTTTGATGAAACCGGGCAGTTTTTTAAGCTCACCGTCATGCGCCAGCGCATTAAGGGCCAGATAGAGCTTCTTATTTTTATTGCGAACGAACTTGACTGCCAGGGTGATTTCATCCAGGGTGAAATTGTCCGCGGCGCTTCTAAGGCCAAACTCCTTTCCAGCTATATAGACCGCGTCGGCTCCATAGGCGAGAGCGATTTTCAACTTTTCTAAATTTCCCGCAGGTGCTAACAATTCGATAGTCATAAATCAATTTCACAAAAAACCGTCTGGCTAATAAAAGCTATTATAACAATTGAATAATTAAACTATTTCCCATCATGTATTCCCTTGATCTTTCTGACTTGAATTCCGAACAAAGAAAAGCGGTCGTTGAGACTGAAAAACCGGTTTTACTATTGGCTGGCGCAGGTAGCGGAAAAACCAGGGTCATTACCTACCGGATCGCCCATCTGGTTGCGAATCTTAGGGTTCCAGGCAAAAAAATCCTTGCCCTGACCTTTACCAACAAAGCGTCCAAAGAGATGAAGGAAAGAGTGGATCAACTCTTAGGGCCAAAAGCCAAGGGTATCCTCGTTACCACCTTTCATTCTCTTTGTGTCCGGTTTTTGAGAGAATACATCCACCTTTTGGGTTTCAATAAAAATTTTGTGATTTTCGACACCACCAGCCAGCTTTCCGTTATAAAAAATGTCTTTGATGAACTGGAGCTAGATGAAGGATTCTTTAAACCCAAACCGACCTTTTACGAGATCATGAAGGTGAAGGGAAAAGGGCTTGGACCCGAATATTATCTCAATCAGAAAAACGATCCCGACTCTCAGATCAAAGGAAAAATCTTTCAGCAATACAATAAAACCCTTAAGAGCTGTAACGCCCTTGATTTCGAGGACATCTTATACTTTACCCTGGATTTGTTCAAGCGGTTTCCAGAGGAACTCAGCCCTTTAACGAAGCGCTTTGATTATGTGATGGTTGATGAATATCAAGATACCAACCGGATTCAGTACCAACTCGTTAAGATTCTTATCGAAAGAACGCAAAAAATCTGCGTCGTAGGGGATGACGATCAGTCCATCTACGGCTGGCGGGGGGCCGATATCCGCAATATCCTTGATTTTAAGAAGGATTATCCCCAGGCCGTGGTCATTCCTCTTGAACAGAACTACCGTTCGACTCATATCATCTTAAAGGCGGCAAATGATGTCATCTCCAATAACAGCGACAGAATGGAGAAATCCCTTTGGACTCAAGATAAAAAGGGCGCATCTATCAGTTGGATCCAAAGGGAATCCACGGAGGAGGAGTTGGACGAGGTCGTCTACAAGATGAGGTGCTACAAGGACGATAATATTAAGAAATGGTCGGACTTCTCTTTTTTATACCGCTCCAATTTTCAGTCCAGGGCGATTGAGGAAGTTTTAAGGAACGCTGGTATTCCCTATCAGCTGATCGGGGGTATCAAGTTTTTTGATCGCAAAGAGATTCAGGACTGCCTGGCTTACATGAAATTTCTACACAATCTCAATGACGAAATCAGCCTTTTAAGGGTGATCAATTATCCCAAGCGGGGTATCGGTATCAGTAGCATCGGCTCTTTGAACGAGGCCCGGATGAACAGCGATTTCACTCTGTTTGAGATGATGGAGCAGGCGGAGGGGATCAATGGCTTGAACAGTCGCGCGAAAAATAATTTCAGGTCTTTTGTCGCATTGATCAGGGAATTCAAGGAAAAGCTGGACAATGAACCTTTTTATGAGGTTTTCAAGGAATTGTTCGAGCGTGTGGGTCTGAAAGATGAAATCGAGCGGGATGAAAAAAATGAGGAGTTAAGGGAAAGGAAGGTCAATAACTTCCTTGAGTTTCTCAACACGCTTTATCTGTATGGCAATAAGCGCGAGGGCGCGGGTCTGATCGATTTTCTGGATTATGTTTCTCTTTTTACCGACACCGATGATTATGATGGCAAGATCGAAAAGGTCAGTCTGCTGACCATTCACGCGGCGAAGGGTCTGGAATTCGATTATGTGGCGATCACCGGAATGGCAGAGGGACAACTGCCCAACCAGAAGGCTCTGCAGGAAAACGGCCTGGAGGAAGAAAGGAGATTGTTTTATGTGGCAATCACCAGAGCCAGGAAGATGCTCAGCCTGAGTATGGCTGATAGCCGCATGATGTATGGTGAGTGGATCGATAACCAGCCTTCCCGTTTTATCAGCGAGATCAACCCGGATCTCTTCGATACAAAACCTTTTGGCGATGAAGATCCCGCCTATAAAAGGACCAGCGCCAAGCAGGCGCGGAGTCAATTTTTTAAGCGGTTCGGTGGACCGTCTTGATCGGTGTATAGTTTCAACCTAAATCAGGGGGGGTGATGCAAACGCAATACATTCAGGTGGTAACGACGATCAACAGCAAAGACGCGGCCGATAAACTGGCCTTTGATATCGCAGAAATGAGACTGGCTGCCTGTGTCCAGGTGGAAGGCCCGATCAAAAGCACCTACTGGTGGAAGGGAAAGCTAGAGACAGACGAGGAATACCGGTGTGTCTTTAAAACGAAAGGCTGGCTTTATGACCTGCTTGAAGCAAGCATTAAAAAACTTCATACCTATGATACACCCGAGATTCTGGTTTTTCAAATCATTCAGGGAAACAGTCAGTACTTTGAATGGATGGATCAGGAACTGGACTGAAGATTAATCACGGAAAATTTTTGACAGAAAAAAACTTTCGTATTAAATATTTGCGAAATAGCACAAGCAAACATGAGGCCGCTATTAGATCAGCTAAAAACTGACAGGCAGCCTAAACGGAAAATTTTAATAGATATTGAAGGGGAATCACAGATGAGAACAAACAGCTTAATTAAGGTTTCGGTGAAGAAAACGACCGTTTTGTTAATAATGGGTTTAATGTTATGTGTTTTTAGTCCCGGTACTTTCGCTGAACTTCCGAAAGAGGGTCTTTTCGCCAAGATTTATACTAACAAGGGTGTCATCACGGCTAATTTGTTTTTTGAGAAAGTGCCCAGGACGGTTGCCAACTTCGTAGGGCTCTCAGAGGGTGGCAAGGAATGGGCCGATCCCAGGAACGGTCAGAACAAATTCACTCCCCTATACAAGAACCTCATCTTTCACAGGGTGATACAGGATTTCATGATCCAAACGGGCGATCCACTGGGTACCGGTTCCGGTGGACCGGGGTATAACTTTAAGGATGAATTCAATTCCAGTCTCAAACACAGCAAGGCGGGGATACTATCCATGGCCAATAGGGGACCCAATACCAACGGCAGCCAATTTTTTATCACGCATAAATCCACGCCTTGGCTGGATGGGAAGCACGCGGTTTTCGGAGAAGTGGTCGAGGGGATGGATGTGGTTTTTAAGATCAGGGGAAATGACAAGCTGGAAAAAATAGAAATCATCCGCAAAGGCGCTAAAGCAAAAAAATTCGTTACCAAAAAAAAGAAATAAGGACGTTTCCGGGCCGGATAAAATTCAGATGATTAAAAAGATCAAAGTTGATTCCGAGGCGAGTCACAAAACGCTTTGATGGGTTCAGGCAATATTAAAAGAGATTATGGCTTAAGCTTTGCTTTAATGAACTATCATCAATGAATAATTAAAAATTATCTGGTCTTTTGTGTTGAAATGCGTTATGTTTAACGAGTCGGAAAAGGTGAAAAATATAAGGCTGACCAGTCTAATTTATCAGCAGGTTAATAATCTTTTAAAGAGGTAATTGATGTCGCAAGTACTTTCACAAGATGAAGTCGATTCGTTATTAAAGGGGATTTCAGGGGGGGATATCGAAGATGACTTTGATATGCCGGATATGGATGCGGATGCCGTTATCCCTTATGACCTGACATCTCAAGACCGGATTATCCGGGGTCGTATGCCGACGCTGGAAATCATCCATGATCGTTTCGTACGGATGTTTCGTCTCACCTTGTCATCTGCCTTAAGAAAAGTCATTGATATCAGCGTTCGCTCCACCGAATTGATCAAATTCGGTGAATTTTTAAAGACCCTGCCGGTCCCTTCTTCCTTGAATCTATTTAGAATGAATCCCTTAAGAGGTAACGCGATCATGGTACTGGAGACCCGTCTGGTCTTCTCACTGATCGATATTTTCTTTGGCGGTACAGGGGAGTTGGAGGTCAAGGCGGAAGGACGAGATTTTACCGCGATTGAACAAAAGATCGTCAAGAGAGTGGTGATCAGCGCATTGGAGGATTTACAAAATGCCTGGAGGCCAGTTTTTGCTTTGCAGGTGGGTTATACCCGCTCTGAGATCAACCCGCAGTTTGTGGCGATCGTACCTCACAGTGAGGTCGTGGTGGTGGTGACTTTCGATGTGGAAATGGGAAAGGCGCCGATGACCTTAACGATTTGCATCCCCTATTCCTTGATCGAACCGATTAGGGGGAAGCTGGATTCAGGTTTTCAGTCCGACCAGAACGAAACCGATCATGTCTGGACGAACCGTTTTCGGGATAACATCGGAGAGGCCGAGATCGACCTGCTGGTTTTACTTGGGAAGACCGAGATTACGGTTAAGGATTTCATGGAAATGAAAGTTGGCGATATCCTGCCGGTGAACCATGAGAGCGTCACACCTTTAAATGTTCAGGTGGAAGGCGTTACCAAGTTCAGGGGATTCCAGGGAAGCTACAAAGGCAACAAGGCGATTAAGATATCAGAAATGGTCTATGTGCCGCCGGTGACAGAAGAATTCGCCTAATCTTTTTTAAGTTCCATGCTCTTCATGAAATCGGTCATATCCGTTTTGGTGACTTTTAGCAGGTAAGCCTTGGAGAGTAACCCTAATAACATCAAGGAAGATACCAAAAAAGCCAACCCCCCGAGCCTGACGACCAGATCCAAGCCGGAAAACAACCCTCCAATTAACAATATCGCCGAAGCCAGGTAGACCCACCATTGTTTTATAGCTAGCTTGTTGGACAGGATGTCTTTCATCAAAGGGATGTCAGGTTGTCCGATCATATTGCTGCAGCGGTGAAACCAAATCACAAAAGGCACAATTTTAAAGAGCATTCCGCTGGTCAGACTGATGCTGAACCCGATCAGGAAAAAAGCGGCAAAACCGATCAGTAACTCCTGATCCCCCAACCATAAAAACAGGAAGACGCAGACAAGCGATAACAGCAAAAAGACGAGCCCCGTCTGCCAATAAAGGATCGTCGAATCCTTCAGCTTTCGTTTTCTGGTTTTGATCATGTTATAAATATGACCGCAAAAAAGAATCATCGAAACCGCGCCCGGCAAACCCAAAATACTGAGATAACGGTTATCTAAATCCAAAAACAGTCCGATGGGCATGGCAACCAGAAAGATGACCTGTAGCGTCAGGAGCTGATAGGCCACCTTTAAGGGAAAGGAAACCGTAATGTAAAACATTGGGATGACATGAAAGCCTACCCCCATGATCAGGGTCCCGATCCAGCCGAAAAGTCCCATGGTGATGTGCATGCCAATTAGGTTACCTCGACTTATGGGAATATGCCACCAACCCGCGAGGTTGCCGATCAGCAAAAAACCCAGGGACAGGGTACCAAACAGGCTTAAGACAGAAATCCGCATAGCCCATATGGTCGGACGCTGGGCAGCCTTGACCAGTAGCAGGGCAATCGCCGCCTGAATGACGAAGCCGAGGATGCTAATCGTAAGCAAGCTTACGCCGGAGATCAAAAAAAAGGGGTAAAAGGTGTAAAGTCCAATGACCAGAGAAATGATGCCCAGAATATAAAGCAGGTGAATCAGTCTCGAAAATCCGATAAAAGTGACACTCCCGCCGACCAGAACAGGGATCATTTGGTAAAAGGCACCGAACATCACCATGGCAACCCAGCCCAGAGTGATCAGGTGCGTGAGGATGATGGTGTTGAGGTCCCAGGAACTTTTAAGGATGAGGCTTCCTTCAAATGCGATGTAAAGGCCGGCAATGATCCCAAAAAAAGGAGCGGTCAAAAAGAACCTGAACGGGATATCCTCAGGAGGCGACTGATCCAGGCTTAAGCCTTGATACATGGGCTAGTTCTCTTTCCAAATACGGATTTCGACATGACCGTCCGGTTTTTTTTCCACTTCGTAGCTCATCTCAAGTTCCTTGAGTTTGGTGAAAAGCATACCTGGCTCATGGCGGTTGATCATGATGATTTCCTCGTCCGCCTTTAAGTCATTGACCATTTGGAGAACTTTCACGAAGGGCTCAGGGGGCTGCATTTCGCGGCAGTCGATGGTGAGTGTTTCTTTTTTCATGAAAACTATTTCTGATAATCGATTGCCATAGCCCTGGCGATCAGTTCGGGGGTCTGCGGACCCAAATGCTGGTCTATCATGGGATAAAGCATGCCTTCTTCCTTGATGTTGTGCTGCTGCATCAAGACGACCATCGTCTCGCCGATGCCGGTTATGGTTTCCTTGTCACCACTTTCGACCGCGGTTTCCATTTGTTGCAAAAGGCTTATCATTTGTTGATGCTCCATTCTCATGACCATGGTGGGTCCCTGCACCATACCGGTTTCAGATTCAAACGCGGGAAACAAGACTTTCTCTTCGATATCGAAATGACGCAACATCCCTGTTATGAAATAAGTTATCAACTCGATTCCCTCTTCGGTTTTGCCGTCAAAGATCGCTGTTTCGCCATTGGCGTAGAGCCGGTCACACCTTTTATGATCCAAATCCATAAATGAAAGGATCGAACGGGTCAGGCCCGAAGCCGCGTCAACTTTAAGAAGTTCACCTCGCCAATAATCAGGACCGTTTTTCAGGGCGGCCCAAAAAAACTTCCCGGTATTTTGTTCCTGAAACGATTTGATTGTCTCATAGAAATCATTATCGCAAGAAACACTTAAAATATCGTTGCCTTTTAATCCCTCAAAGCCAGCGTTAATTTTCTCCAGGGCCTGAGTGGAGTCCAGATTGGATAGGTTTAAATCGTTCATATTAAAGTATCACTCCAAGTAAATCAGATCCCTGTCGGCAAAAAATGTATCCGGTTGTGATTTTATATGTCCGGTCCGTAGACTAACTGCCTATAAGATAATGCCAGGATCATCAGGTTTAAAAATATTGCTTACGGTAAAGTTTTATAAAAGTTTTTAAAAAAAAAGTAAACAAGCTTTTGGAAAACTTCTTTGATCCCCAACCCATGACAAACTAAAAATATTATTATCTTCCGCACTGACAAGACAGCGCTAAACAGTCACGGATCTAACAAATTTATTAAATCATTAAGAAATTCTAATTAGATGACGTGTTATTAAGAGAGTTCATCAGAAAAAATCTTGACTTAACTTGATTGAAAAAGAGAGGATGTCCACGTTGTTTTAAAAAACAAAATATCTTAAAGCATAGCGTTTGTATGACTTAGATTCTTCAATTTTCCGTCAATATTTAATCAGGGGGATAAATGGCAAGAAAAAAAATAGCTTTAATCGGAGGCGGCAATATCGGAGGCACTCTTGCTCATTTGGCCTTGCTCAAGGGACTGGGAGATGTCGTTATTTTTGATATCGCCGAGGGGATGCCGCAAGGAAAAGCGCTGGATCTTGCTCAAAGTGGCCCGATTGAGGGTTTTGACCTGAGAGTGACCGGTACGAATGAATATAAGGATATAGCCGGAGCCGATATCGTGATCGTAACCGCCGGCATACCCCGGAAACCAGGGATGAGCAGGGACGACCTATTGGGTGTCAACAGCAAGATTTTAAACCAGGTGGGAGAAGGAATCAAGACCTACTGTCCTAAAGCATTCGTCATCTGCATCACCAATCCTTTGGATGTGATGGTGGGAGTATTGCAGAAGGCATCAGGTGTCGCGGATAACATGATTGTGGGAATGGCCGGGATCCTGGATTCGGCCCGCTTTAGAACCTTTCTCGCTTGGGAATTCGGTGTATCGGTCGCGCAGGTCAGGGCTTACGTTTTGGGCGGGCATGGCGACAGCATGGTGCCGTTGACCAAGCTTAGCAACATCGCTGGGGTATCCCTGGACGATTTGGTCAAGCAGGGAAAAATCACCCAGGAAAGGTTAGATGAGATCATTGATCGAACCAGAAAGGGAGGCGGCGAAATCGTTGGTCTGTTAAAAACGGGTTCGGCCTTTTATTCTCCCGCCGCTTCGGCTATCCTGATGGCGGAGGCATATTTGTTGGACAAAAAGAATATCTACGCTTGCGCGGCGAAGGTAACCAAGGGAGAATACGGGATAAAGGAGTCCCTGTTCGTGGGTGTCCTGGTTAAGCTCGGTGCCGGCGGTGTTGAAGAAGTCATTGAAGTTCAACTTTCCGATAAGGAAAGAGAGGCTCTGCAGATTTCGATCAACGCGGTAAAAGAACTCAATGAAACCGTCGCGAATTTATAAATCAGCGATCTTATAAAGGAATTTGGATCAAAATTGAACCATTAATCTCTCTAGCGAAGTTAAACTATGAAGATACATGAATATCAAGCCAAAGGAATCATCTCCAAGTATGGAGTCGCGGTCCCGCAGGGTTATGTCGCCAAGTCGGTGGATGAAGCCGTAAAAATGGCTGAAAAATTGCCTACGAAAGTCAGTGTAGTCAAAGCCCAGATCCACGCAGGTGGACGAGGCAAGGGAGGCGGAGTCAAGGTCTCCAAGGGTATTGATGAAGCCAAAAAAAGCGCTGAAAGTATCCTGGGGATGCAACTGGTTACGATTCAAACAGGGCCCAAGGGACAGAAGGTGAAAACGCTTTTAATCGAAGAGGGGATGGACATTAAAAAGGAACTTTATTTTTCCGTTTTAATCGACCGATCAACCCAGAAAATCGTTCTGTTGGCCTCAACCGAAGGTGGAATGGAGATCGAAGAGGTTGCGGCCGAAACACCGGAGAAGATACTAAAGGAAATTATTGATCCGGCGATCGGTTTTAGGTCTTTTCAGGGACAGCGTCTGGCTTTCGGTCTCGGACTGGAACAGTACGGACCCAAGATGATAAGGCAGGCGACGGCTTTTTTTCAGGGGCTCTATAACGCGTTTGTCAATGAAGACTGTTCCCTCTTGGAGATCAACCCGGTGGTGATTACCGGTGACAGCCGGATTCTGGCCCTTGACTGTAAGATGGCCTTTGATGACAACGCTCTTTATCGGCACGCTGAAACTTTGGCCTTAAGGGATTTGGACGAGGAAGATCCATCCGAAGTGGAGGCCAGCAAGCATGATCTTAATTTCATCAAGCTTGACGGTAATATCGGCTGTATGGTTAATGGAGCCGGTCTGGCTATGGGGACCATGGATATCATCCAGCATTACGGTGGTTCTCCGGCGAATTTTCTGGATGTGGGCGGAACAGCGGATGAAGCCAGAGTGGAAGCGGCCTTTAAACTGATTACCCAGGATAAGAGCGTCAAGGCGATTCTGATCAATATTTTTGGCGGGATCGTCAGGTGCGATATAATCGCCCAAGGCGTGGTGACCGCTTTTAAGCATGTTAATGTCCAGATTCCGGTCGTTGTCAGGTTAGAGGGGACCAATGCCGATGAAGCAGCTGAAATTATCGCGTCTTCAGGTTTGGGTGACAAGCTGTTGATGGTCAAGGGATTTGAAGCGGCGGCCAAGAAAGCGGTGGAAGTCGCGAAAGCATAATAAAAGCACCTGAAAGATCGAATCGATATATAATTAACAAACCATACCAACAAGATGAGGTATTCAAATGAGTGTATTGGTCAATAAGGACACAAAAATACTGGTTCAAGGGATCACGGGAGCCCAGGGTTCTTTACACACCAGAGCTTGCAAGGCTTACTGTGATACCAAGGTTGTCGCGGGAGTTACGCCCGGCAAGGGAGGCATGGAATTTGAGGGGACCCCGGTATTCAATACGGTAAGAGACGCGGTAAAAACAACGGGAGCAAACTGTTCGATGATATTTGTGCCGCCTCCCTTTTGCGCTGACGCTATTTTAGAGGCCATCGAGTCGGAGATCGAACTTGTCGTGGCGATCACCGAGGGCATCCCCGTGATGGATATGGTTACAGTGGCTGATGCTTTGAGAGGCTCCAAGACGAGGTTGATCGGACCGAATTGCCCGGGAATTATTACGCCGGGTGAATGCAAGATCGGGATCATGCCTGGAAAGATCCATAAACATGGTGATATAGGCGTGGTCTCAAGGTCTGGAACCCTGACTTATGAAGCGGTTGATCAGCTAACCGCAGTTGGACTTGGACAATCGACCTGCATTGGCATTGGAGGTGATCCCATCAATGGAACTAACTTTATTGATTGTCTAAAAATGTTCCAGGACGACCGTAAGACCCGGGCAATCGTGATGATCGGCGAGATAGGCGGAAGCGCGGAGGAAGAAGCCGCTGAATTTGCCAAAGAGTACGTCAAAAAACCGATCGTTAGCTTTATTGCAGGGTTGACCGCTCCCCCGGGGAGACGGATGGGGCATGCGGGAGCTATCGTTTCAGGCGGAGAGGGAACCGCCGCGAGCAAGATCGCCGCCTTGGAAAAAGCTGGATTTCATATCTCTAGAACGCCAGCCCAGATTGGCGAGACCATGAAGAAGGCATTAGGCTAGGCATTATAAGCTCTTACAGTATCTGTTCGGGGAAATATTGTCTTAAAGAAGGGTATGATGATTCAATTATCTGTTACGAGGAATGTCTCATGAACCCAAAAAAGCACTGGATCGCGCCGTTGGAGTTTTGGGTGCTTTTTTGGCTTTTCATAATTATTGGATCACCGGTCACTTTATTGGCTAATCCCAAGCAAACCGCGGGTACTTCCAAACTACCTCAGGATTTGGTTTGGGAAAACGGCAGTCTTTTGCCGGAGTATGTCGATCCCAAGGCCAAAAGAGGCGGGACCTACTACACTTCGGTTTCGACCTACCCCTTGACCTTCCGGCTTTATGGTCCCAACGCCAACAGCGGCGGCTTTGCGATATTAAACCATGAGCTTTCAAATTGGAGTCTGACTTCGGTTCATCCGGTCACCAGAAAAGTCATCCCCCAGCTGGCGACTCATTGGGCGATCATGCCCGATCAGAGGACGGTCTACTATAAACTTGACCGGGATGCCAGGTGGAGCGACGGCAAACCGATCACGGCCGATGATTATCTTTTTGCCTTGGAATTCCAAAAATCCAAACACATCCAGGCACCTTTCTACAATCAGTACGTCAGGGATTATTTCCAGAGCATCGAGAAGATTGAGGATTATATCATCAAGGTCACCTCGGTTAAGCCTAGCTGGAGGATTCTTTATGAACTGGATCTGTCCCCACAACCCCGTCATTTTATCAAACTGGATAAGAATTGGGTTAAAGATTACAACTGGAAGGCCAATGTTGTTCCCGGTCCCTATGTTCTAAAGGAATATCGCCGGGGTAAATATCTGATTTTTGAGCGCGTTAAAAACTGGTGGGGGGATAACAAGGCACGGTATAAAAGTCGGTTTAATTTCGATCGGATTCACGCCCGAGTCGTTAGAACCCGAGAAATCGAATTTGAGCTGTTTAAAAAAGGCAAGCTGGATGTTTTCAGCGTGAGTGACGGGAATCGCTGGTTCAAACAGACCAATTTCAAGGATATTCAAAAGGGATACATCCAGAAACAACTGATTTACGTTGATGTTCCAGCCGGGATCAGGGGGATTTTCCTAAATACCAAGGACCCGCTCTTAAAAGATATCCAAATCCGTTTGGCTTTAAATCATATTCTTGATTTTAAAACCATCAATCAGAAGTTTTTATATGGTCTTGAAAAAAGGCAGAATCATTTTTTCGACACCTACCCGCCTTATCGTCATCCCGGGATTAAATCCAGGGAGTTTGACCTGCAAAAAGCCAATCAGCTTCTGGACAAGGCAGGTTGGGGTGGTCCAAGGGACAATGCCGGTATCAGGCAAAAGCAGGGCGTGCCTTTGAGTATCACCGTGTCCACCGGGAGTGAGGTCTGGGTAAAATATCTCGCCTTTATCAAGGAAACAGCCCTTAAGGCCGGTATCGACCTTCAGATCAAGGTTCTGGATGGAGCGGCACTTTTTAAATCCTTCAACGAAAGGACCTATCAGTCGATTATCTTAGTCTATACAGGAGGTCAGTTTCCAGGTCCCAGACAGTTTTTGCATACCGAAAATATTAAAAAAGGTACCAACAATCTTTTTCAATTTGGAACAAAAGGCCTTGATGAGCTGATCGAAACCTATGAATTTGATTTAAATGAGAAAAAACGCATCGACGCAATTTTTAAGATTGAGGAAATCGTCAAGGAAAACGCCATTTGGATTCCCTTTTGGAGGAAAGATCACTCCAAACTGCTATGGTGGAGATACATCAAGGGGCCTTCAGGTTTTATTACTCCTACTGGCTTTGATTTAAGCGTTTTATGGTACGATGAGGCGGCTGTGAAAAGCCTGAAGGATTACCAGGAGCAAAATAAGGCTTTTGACTTACTTCCCACCGAATCAGACCCTTTTCATGTGAACAAGCCCTAAAGCAGTTCGCTGGGGACAATGGCGGGCCGATTTTATTGTTTTGCTTTTTTAGATGACAGCCAATAAAAATCCATGTATAAACATGTAAACATTACACCAAAAAGATTTTATGAGGTTAATGGGCGGAAAGATTAAGTCTGATATCATTGTTATTATAAAACATATAGTACAATCTGGATTGAGTTTAAGTGTTTTAAATGAATATAAGAAAGACATAAAAAGAATTTAACGGGAGGAAAAAGTGTCCATCGAAAAAATCAAGAGAGGTTCTAACCAGATTCACCCAGAAAAACCGAGTGCCGTCGGAAGCAGAAACAGCCTTTATCGGGAAGATAGAGACGAGTACTCAGAGGCGAGCCTACTGGTTAATGAGGAAGTCGATAAAATCCTGCATCATTTCAGCTCGAAACTACCTCCTGAAGTCCTGAATAAAATTGATGTCATGGGGGGGATCAAGTCCAAGCTTCATAATTACTATAACCAGAACCTCCAGAACATGTTAAACCGCTATCTGGTTACGGTTGAGGACGAGCTGGGCAAGCAATACAGGGATATGCTCGATCAGGCTGAATTTGAGCAGTTGAATCGCTACACTCCTAGAATGATTTCTGATCTGCTTACGAAATTGGGCGGAGTCGCCAATTTCAACACCGGCAGTTTTGAAAAATCGATCGGCAATATCTATGGCCAGATGCAAAACCACATCAAGCAGGGAATCCTTGACCTTGAAAAAGATACCAATTCACTTTTAAGTCAAAAGCATGACGTGGGTGGATTTGTTCGCAAGGAAAACGCCTATGCTATCGTGAAGTGTTCTTTTAAGAACAACGGCATTAAACCAAAAACAGTTTTTGACGTTAAATTGGCGCTCAATATCCTGGACGCCGAGTTGTTTTTGCCGATCTATCATTACCAAAAACCGCTTCAGGCATTATTAAAGGAATTTATCTCAGATCATATCCACAAATTACTGGATGCCGAAATCGATAAGCTAAATAAGGATTTGGATTCAGACGGTTTGAGTGAATTGGACAGCAAGAGTATTATTTTTGAAAAATTTACGAGACTGGAGAAATATTTATCTTTTGAAAGTTCGACTTCAGATGAGAATAATGACTGCTATGATTTGGTGGCCAAACGATTTATAGACAGTCTTGAGTCGGCAACCTCCGAAATGCCGGCCAGCGAATTTGATGTCGGTAATATCCGAGATAACGTCAAGCACCTTTTAGATAAGGACAATGCTCAAAACCGGGGTTTTAATTATGTCGTGAACTCTTTAATGGAGGTGCTGGACAATACCAAGCTCGGTTACCAGTACGCGCATAATATGAAAAACGCCAGGGTTTGCCAGATCAGAGAGTATACTTCCTTAGACCAGGTAGAGCTTCCTGACGAGACCTTTGGCATTCGCTTGAGCTATTATGACCAGGATCAACTCAATGAAATGAGAAACGCTTATGATCTTCAGGCAGACGAACTGGCCAAAGAGATTAAAAAGGCGATGGACGTTATCAATAAAATCTATTCTGTGTATACCAAAGAACATAATATCATTAGTTTTGAAGACGTATCCAAGGAAGTACTCTATCAAATGTCGAAGCATACAAAGACAAAAATCAATGGGAACCGGGAAGAGGATGATGAAGACAAGCTGTGGAATGAACTGGTTTTTGTCCAGCCGGAAGAAAAGGAGAATTTGGCCAAGACGAATATCAATTTCACTAATATTTTAAAGAGACACATAAAAAAAATGAAACAAAAAGTGGTGGAAATTTATAAAAACCAGCACCCAAAGGAAAGGTTCATTTTAGAAGAAAGGATCAATTTTCTGGAAGACACCTTCCAGGCTTTTACTTCCAATATCAATCCTCATCAACTCCAACAGGGCCTGGTACTGGAGATCGATATCACATCGGTAAAAAGGAAAAGGACCACTATGGATACGATCTCTCATGTGTTAAACGAGTTTCTCTATAAGGTATCCAAGGGTTTCGTCGATAGAAGTATGCAGGATTATTTGAAAAACAATCCACTTCCAGAATCTGTACAAAAGCATCAGTTCACTTCCATTTTGCAGAAAATGGACGAAAGTTTAAACGAGCTGAAAGCTTAGTGGGAGAGGTTAATACCAACCTAAGGGATTAATCCAGGTTTACTTTTTTATCATTTAAAAGGTAGGCTTGGATTCTAGCCTCCATGGTGGTGATATTCTCAGGAGCGTCGAAGAAAATAATCTGAAAGGGAAGGGTCTGCTCGACCTTAAGATCAAGATTATTGTTCTCTTGTCCCATCTGGTAGTCTAAAAAGGATTTGATTTTGGACTTGCTCCAACTGCTAATTTGATCGTCAGTCAGATTATTTCCCGCATAAACCTTTTCCATGCCCAGAGTTTTTCCCTCATGATCATAAAGTATTCCCTTGACTTGGATGCCGCTTACTCTTTTGTCATTGGGGAAATAGTTCTGGAGCATGCCTTTTAGGACAAAGAATTCTTTGTTATAGTTCCTGTTTTTTATGTAGTCCCCTTCTAGGGGTTTGAAAATCGTAATCTTGGTTTTTTGTGTGGTTCCCGGCAAATCCTCGAAGAACTCTTGGCTGTATTTTTGATAAAAAATAAATCCAGCGGCCGAGAATACCAAGATCAAAACGAAAACAAAGCTGAACCAGGCTAAAACCTTAGATTTTCTTCCAGATTGTTTCTTCGGCTTCTTTGACTTTATGGGTTTCTTAGATTTTATGGGCTGAATTTTATCAGGTGCTATTTCCTTTACTATCTCTGCTCCAGCTTCCTCTTCATCAGTATTTTCTTCCAATAAATTTTCAGGTTCAGCCATATCGGGAAACTCGGTGAGTTCGGTCTCCTCAAGGTTGTCTTGCTCGTTGGTTAGTTCCTCGTCCTGTATCTCCGGCCAATCATTATCGGCATCTTCGGTCTGGGAAGCCGCTTCCATGTCATTTTCGGTCTCATCTGTTTGAGAGGGCTTTAGGAAGAATTTATCTTTATCATCAGGTGAAACACCTCCGATTTCCAAATCGCTGTCATCGACTTCATCGGACTCGGTTAAATCGATGGATTCCAGGTATTCCTCGGTTGGGCTTTTGAGACTTTTATCCTCTGCTTCAGGCGCATCCAATTCAAGGTCCTCATCCCAGTCATCAAGCGCGTTCTCGTCCAGCCCATGTTCTTGAGTGACTTCTTCCTCCTCTTCGCTGGAAAGGTCATCAAACAAACCGTCAACTTCAACCTGATTTTCCTCTGGGATATCAATTTCATCAAGGTCCATTGACTCGTCAGAAACAGCGTCGGCCTCAGATTTCTCAACTAAATCTGTATCCTCATGCAAACTCGGTTCTTGATCTTTGATTTCAGTTGGAGTTAGAGTATCTTCAGCAGGAGGGTTTGAAATCTCATCCGGTTCGGGCTCGTCCTTGCTGACATGGAACATGTGATCGCATTTACCGCAACGAACATTGATCACTTCATTTGTGAAGCTAGAAATGGGGATGGCATAAAGGGAATGGCACTTTTCGCATTGGATAACTTTTTTCTTTTTTTGGGGGTTTTCCGAATCGCTTTCTAAGCTATTGACTGAAATCGGTTTTGAACAATTGGCGCAGCGAACAAAGGAGTTTTGGCTTGGAATTTTTTGCTTGTCAATCTTATAGGTTGTTTCACAATGATCACAGGTCAAGAACATGAACCCTCTTAAAACAATGGGATTTCGGGAAAATATGAGTATCTGGGTAATAAGTACTCTAATTTGATTAATTAATCAATTATCTTAAGCAGAATTAATAAAATAACCGTTTGAAGTTCAATGAAACAGGTTGTTCACTTAATAATTATCAATGGAAAAAACATGGTATGATGAACTCCAGAAAGTATGTTAAAATAAAATCAGAGTTGCTTCTTAAAAAAAAAACAATAAAAAGGTCTCTTTTATGCATTGAGGAGTAAAAAATATTTTCAACGATAATCAATTCACCAATGGAGTGATAAGATGGGAAGGTTTCTACTTAAAAACATTTTTTGGTTTGCGGTAATTGTTCAATTCTGTTTGACGGCTTCTGTATCCGCTCAAAATAACCAAGGCAATGTACTTTCCGAAGTTAGGGTTTCTAATAATGGTAAAATGTTGGAACTTGTCGGGAGTTTTAATAAATCAAAATTGGGTAAGTTAAAAATAGAAAACTCTTTTGAAGATAAGTCGATATCGATTTTTCTGCCGTGGAGTGTTGTCGATCCAGTAGCGATCCCGAACAATGAGGTTAGCTTACCTGAGTCTGATTCACTTGATAGTCTTACCATAAATGAAAATATCTCTAAAGATCAAAAGGGAACCCAACCCAATGTTGAAGTTGAAATCCTGATCAATACCAAAAAAGATACTCATGCTTCTCAACTGGATGTGACTTCAAATAAAATCAGAATCAGCCTTTTAAATAAGGCCGAATATTTAAAGCGAGAAGAAGAAAGGTTAAAAGCGGAAAATGAACGAAAAGAACAAGAAGCAAGGGCAATGGCTCTAGAGCAAAGCAAGAAAGACGCAATCCGCATGGATCAGGAGAGAGCAAAAATGGAAGAAATAGCCAAGCAAAAAGCCATTGAAGCTACCGAAGTGATCGTTAAGCGGTTTAAGGAGAAAAAAATCAAGATGATGCAGGTTTCGATCATCAACGCAAGCGGCCACCCTAAAAGGGCCTATAAACTATCTGTTTTTTTAGGCAGACTTCAGAAAAATTACATAGAAAAGACTTTGGGTGCTAAAATAGATATCATCAATATTTCAAACTCGTATAAAAGCGACCAGTCTCAAACTTCAATTCACTTCAGGGATAATTATTTGAAACCGGCTTTATTCTTGGCGAATTTGATCCCAGGTGAACAGAGAATTATATCCATGGAAGACCAGACTCAAAAGACAGGGATCGACATCGAAATATTCCTGGGGAAGGATTACAACTAAGATTTATTTGATTCGGTATAATATGTTGCAAAAATGGACAAGTAACTTGCCAAATGCATCTTATAACTAAAAAACAAGGAAAAAAAATGCGGACACGGATACTTTACATTTGTCTGATGATGACAATATCGGTCTTGTTAGGAGCGAATACAACATTGGCTTTCCCTAAATACACCGACTCCCAAACGGCAATGGAACTGGCTAAAATGTTGGATGGAGGATCATTCGGACGGTTAAAGATCGCGTCGACTTACGTACAGAACGATTCCCATGACAAATATTTCATATCGGTCATCCTAAGCGATGGTAGCGCTCATAAATGGTATCTCAACGAAATATATAAATGGACCCGAGATGATAAAATCAAGTTGAAGGACAACAAAGCCCTGTTGTTTCTAGAAGCGGATGAAACCGATTTTGTGCCTTTGGATAAAAACAAGTTTCATAAAATCGCCTTGGAAGCGGATGTCTTTATTAAAACTTTTAAAGGGAAAGATCCCTTGTCAGGACAACAGTTTCGATACAAGGTGAAAACCTTTAACCTGATCGCGCCTCATGAAACATTTTTTGGCAGAGATAAAACCGGCAGTAAATATCGTTATATCCTGGATCTATTTAATGGAACGACGGAGCTTTTAACTTATGAGGACGCTTACGAAATCATGCAAAATGGGTACTTACTTGATGAAGCGGAATCCAAACAACCTACCTTAACCAAAGCTTACAAGGTGGAAATGATCAAACCAAACGCAAGGGGTTTTGATAACAATGGTGTTTCCCAATTTGGCATTGAGGTGTTTTTCGATCAAGATATTATTCTGGGAGATGGGCATTTCCCGTTTGAGATATATGAAAAGAAGACTTACAACAAAAGAACGAAGCGAACGACAAAGGATTTTGTGATTGACATCACCATCCCCAACAGTGAGTTGGGATCTTCAAAAATCAGCGGAATCGAAAGCTTGAAGTACTTGCATGATATCAAAGTCGTAAAAAACACAAAATACCCAAAGCGTCTATTTTTAAGAACGGCATTTAACCCGATCGTTATGGATTTGCCACCGGTGATCTATAAAAATAGATCCAACTCAATCTATGTCACCTTTTTTGACCGCATTGACCAGTCGATCGAGAGTGATGTTTCGCTTAAAACCGAGAATATATTGTTAAGAGAGGAAAAGGAATCTGAAAAAATAATCGAAGTCAAAAAGAAAATCGAAGATGAAGATCCTGAATACAGAAAGGCTTATCAAGAAGCGACCTCCTTAAAAAATCAGGCTGACTCCATCAAGGGAAATATACCTCAGATCAACAAGATGCTAGAAAGTGTCAAAAAATTCGAAGAAGCGGCTCTTTATGCCAAAACTGATTCCCAACTCTATAATGCCTTGGGAGACCGCAACCGCCTCAGAGATGAAATAATTAATTTGACGGTTAATCATATTGTTGACAAACTATCCAAGGATAAACCTGAAGTAGCGGAGATCAATGAAATGAAAGATCTTTTAAATCAGGCTGACTCCTTTACCGGTAAAAATGACAAACTGAAACAAATTGATCAGTTGCGTAAGAAATTAGATAAATTAAAAAGCGAATAAGTATGAATACGAGCGAGGGGAACCGCTTCTCTTTGACCAGAGAAGAGTTTTTAGATAATTTCTTACAGCTTTTAAACACCCTGAAAGGTTACCAGGAATTAATCTTAAAGGTTGAGGAAGAAGACCTTGAGGCCGCAAAAGTTAAGATTTTGGTGCAAGAGAAAATCAACCAACTTAAATTCGGTGGAGTCAATGTTCGAACGATGGAGATGATTGGAACCTACCTTCGATTTTCTCTTGAAAAATTCACGGGAGACAAACTACAGTTCCTGTTGCCTGATGAGCCAAACGATAGTTTCTTTAAGGTCAACGATGGCTTTTTGGAGCTTTCTGATAAAATCACTCAGATGGAGGGGGAACTCGAAGAGATTCAAGAAAAGGTTTATTTTCTGACTAAAACCTTACCTCCTCAAAGCATGGACAAGACCCGCCTTTTACTTAGGGCAGTCTCAAGTCTTTTTAAATCCATCGTTCGCAAGGATTATCAAGACATTGAAAATCACGTCAACCATATTCACCACCTTACGGCCAACAAAGATAGTTTTTATCTGATCAATGAGATCGGCCATATGGTTCGGGGGATTCATGATTCCTTAAAAGATTTTAGTGAGCATGTTCCAACGGAGAGTTTGGACCCTGGAATCGTGGATGACATGCCCGATGCGATCGATAAGCTTAATCTGGTGATCATGAGGATGGAAAATTCTGCCAACTCGACTTTGGATGATGTAGAGGCTTTATTGGAAAAAAACTCTGTGGAGCAAGAAACCAATCATGAATTGCTGGATGCGAGCAACAGCATATTGTCTAGTCTGGAGGAAATGAAAAAAGACGGACCTTCTTCCGGTGTAAATTTCGACGACCTCATTGAAAAAATAAATACTAAAATCATTGGTAAACTGCAAAACCATAGCGAAATGCTTAAAGAGAACGAAGCTGCCTATTTCAGGGTTATAGGGAACCAATCTTTTCAGGATATTACGGGTCAAACTCTTAAAAAAATCATCAGCTTTATCGAACAGTTGGAAATAAACCTGTTGAACATTTTACAAAAATACAGTGCTAAATTTGAGAAATCTTCCAAACATAAAGAAACAAAAGAAATTGTTGAGGATATATCACCACTGGTTGGTACGATTACAGATGATGGACTTGTATTGGAAGGACCTCAAGACAACAAACCTGACGAAAACAAAGGCGACGCTAAAAAACAGACCGATATTGATAATATTTTGGCTCAATTTGGCTTTTAGACGGCAATCCTACCTTAGTAAAACAATTCTTTATTCAAGACTTCCCGCAAAAATTAAAATAAATTCATCTAGCGGTGCGTTTGAGCGGATTTATTAAGACTAAAATAAAACAATTAACTGTAGATGAGTTAATCCTTTAATTGCCTATGAGTGGGGAGTTTAAGGATTTTTCCAGGGCTTTTAGGAACTGGCGCGTTTTTTACCAGTTTTGAGGCGCTTAATTCTCTTTGGTACTTTTCAAAAGGATTTTCCTTTCTTGTTTCGGTGCTTATTAGAGGCGCAACTCTTGGTTTTTCTTTTTTGATGAGTTGCCGTGTTTTTTCGGATATGTCGATTTTGGATAGGGGGTCCTTTTTAATTTTCATGGCCGTCAGTTTTTGAAAAATCCGACCGAGCTTATAGGTGTTTCTCATTTATCAACCACTGATATTCAGGGTGACTCCCGCTCTTTTTTGGATCTGTTTAGCGAAAGTAAGGAAATCAGGTTCAGGGATTGTTCGGATGACTTCACCGGTATTCTTATCGACGATGTCCACATATGTTTTGCCATCTTTCTCGTTACGGTAAAAACGCATTTCTTTCCATTGAATGCTATCTTCAATCATTTTTTTGACTTCTTCGACTGGTTTACTGTGGCTTTTTTCCAGGCGTTTTAATTCTTCGGCCCGGTTGATTTCCTTATTTTCTAAGTTTTCATCTTCTTCTTTCTTAATTTCAGAGTTTTTATCGGTTTTGTTTTGATCCAGATTTTTTCTTTCTAAAGAATTGGAAATCTGTGTGATTTGGACTTGTGAAGTTTTCATTCGAAACTCCAAATTAGGTTTTTTTATGAGTTAGCGTCTATTTCAATAGTAACGGATTTTCAATAAAAAGTATCCGCTATTTTACTTAATAATTTGATGGTGATGGTGTCAACTTATTAATCCATTTAATAAGATGTCATTTGACGTAGATAACCGGAAAGCTGATTTCCTTTTTTAAGTTTGTTTCGGTCTTCCTCCAGCTTCTTCTTGTTTTTCTCGATCAAATAGATCGTCTGCTGATTGTTCTCATAAATATTTTTTAAAATATCATTGATTTCCTCAACCAGGGTAGATTCCTGATCCGTTATTGAGATACCGGATTGTTTTTCTCTAAGGCCGATCATCTGGTCATTTCTCATAATTTGAGACAGATTTTTCTTGCGCTTTGAGAACCAGTGATCTTTGCCACCTTCCCCGCCGTCAATCGCGAAGCGCATTGAAAGAATTTGAAGTTGAGATAATAAATCTCTCTTTTTTTCCAAAAGGCCTTTTAAAATTAAATCTTGTTTTTTTATCATCTATTTGCCGATACAGAAATTTGAAAAAATATGATTTAATATTTCATCGGGAGTGGTTTCACCGACAATGCTTTTAAGGGAATCCAGGGCATTGGACAACTCCTGCGCCAAAAGCTCTTCGCCTAAGTTATTAAAATGTATATCCTGAGAAACCTTTATACTTTCAAGGGCGTTTTCCGCCGCACTTTTTTGTCTAAGATTGGTGATGAAACTGTCCTCGACAATGGTTTTATCACCCTGAAAAGCTATCTCAAAAAGTCGGCTCCTTAAACGGTCGATATCTTTTTTATTATGCGCCGATAGTTTGATTTGATTATAACCATTTAAATTTGTTGGTAAGGAAATATCACCTTTTATTAAATCGGACTTATTGAGTACCAGCAGTATCTTTACAGGGTTTAAATCAAGTTTCTCAACTTCAAACAGTTCAAAAGCCGGCGAAGACAGATCAATCACCCAGCAGATCAGATCGGCTTTTTTAAGGGCGTCTCGAGTTCTTTCGATACCCTTAATTTCCAACTGATCGTTCGTTTTCCTGATACCCGCGGTATCAGTCAGAGACACCATGATGCCATCCAGATTAAAGGATTCCTCGATTGTATCCCTTGTTGTTCCAGGGATGTCGGTCACAATGGCCCGGGAGGATTCCAGCAGCCCGTTTAACAAACTTGATTTGCCGGCGTTGGGTTCTCCGGCGATTACGACATTGTAGCCTCCTTTTAACTGAATCCCACGTTCAGCGGAAAAAATCATTTCTTCGATCTCTTTTCTTAGCTCTGATATTTTAGTTGAAATTATGTTTTTTTGAGGTAAGGAGATTTCTTCCTCGCCAAATTCAATTTCCGCGTTGATCAAAGATAGAATCTGAGTCAGATTTTCTTTTAAAGAAATGATTTTCTTGTAAAGCTTGCCCTTGAGCTGATGAACCGCGATTTCAAGTCCATATTTTCCGGTAGCTTTGATGATATCATGAATGGCTTCAGCTTTGGTTAAATCGATCCTGCCGTTCAAGAAGGCCCTTTGCGTGAATTCACCAGGCTCAGCCATACGGGAACCGTTTTTCATCGCTGCTTTTAAAACCATTTCACTGACAAAAATACCGCCATGACAGTGAATTTCAACGACATCCTCTCCGGTAAAACTTCTTGGCCCATACATAACGCAGGCGAAACCCTCGTCAATCTGCTGTTTCCCATCAATGATCCAACCATAGACCATTGTCCGGTCTAAGAAAGGGTTATCCAATGTTCTGGATTTCGGATGGAATATCTTCCTTAATGTATCAGTGGCAGATACTCCACTAATCCTGATGACGCAGATACCAGCTTCACCTGTGGCTGTCGCGATCGCGACAATGGTATCTTCAGTGTCTCTTTTGTTTATATGTTTAGACAATGTTTAAGTATTTGATCATAAGCCACGATTAAAGATAAGCCATTACCCTACTGGATATCTCTGACGAAAATTTTCCTGTAGTCTTCCAGAAACAGCTCAGAGAGTTGAGATTGCGTGTCCAACCTCATATTTTGAACGATCAGGTTCTGTAGGATATCGTTTTTTTGGTAGATGTTTTTTACCGCGAAATAATGCTTGTTCTTTTTATCGAAGCATTTTTTTATCGTTTGGGCCATATATACAGAATCCTCACTGGCATACCACGCAAAAAAAAGTTCGCTTTCCTTTCTGGTTTTGTAATAGGAAGCCAGAAAATCTTTCGCTTTTTGATGAAAGTCGTAGCTTGTATCCAGTCTTTTCTCAGCGCAACTCACCACTGTTTTTATAACGACTGGGGCTTTGGTTTGCGGCGCGCATGATGCCATGAATAGCAAGCCAACAATAATGAGTGAAAAATATCTTTTCATAAAAAT
>JAOUME010000158.1 GCA_029881655.1 Deltaproteobacteria bacterium
AGGACGGCTGGAGCGATTCGGTCGATCCTTTAATCGGTCAGTCCATGGGCGAAACGGCTGAAAATCTGGTGGATAAATACCAGCTTTCCAGAGAAGATCTGGACCAGCTAGCCCTTGAGAGTCATCAAAAGGCTTTTAGGGCCCAAAGCGCGGGGCTGTTTGACGATGAAATCGTTCACTTAAGCCTTCCAGGGGGGGGGAAATCGGGGGATATCCTTTTTCAAAAGGACGAGACGATCCGCCCCGACTGCGATCTGGAAAAACTGGGGGTTCTTAAGACTTCATTTAAAAAAGACGGTAAAATCACGGCGGGTAATTCCTGCGGACTAAGCGACGGGGCCAGCGCGGTGATCCTATGCGAGCGTAAAACCGCGAAAGATCTGGGGATAAAACCCTTGTTTTCGCTCGTCAGCTTCGCCCAGGCGGCCGCAGAACCAGTCCTGATGGGTGAGGGACCGGGCATCGTCATGCCTTTGGCCTTAAGGAAAGCCGGTTTAACCCTCAGTGACATGGACCTGCTTGAGGTGAACGAGGCCTTCTCAGCCCAGATCCTGGTCAACGAGCGGCAGATGAAATGGGACCGCGACCGGCTCAACGTCCACGGCGGCGCAATCGCCCTGGGCCATCCGACCGGATCGAGCGGCGCGAGAATCCTGATCACCGGTTATCACGCCTTAAAAGCGAGAGACAAGGAGTTCCTGCTGGCCGGAATCTGCGGGGGCGGAGGCGTAACCACGGCTATGATCATCAAGCGGGAAAACGATTCGGTATAAATCTGATTGAGTTAGATTTGCTTTGATTTCACAATCACAAAAAAAACGGGGTCAACTATGAAAGACGAGGTTTTTGTCGATCTGGAGCACGAAAAACTGGAAATCCGCGTAATCCGGCAAGATGATCTGGAGGCCGTGATCAAGCTGGATGAGGCCAACACGGGCTTTAGAAGAGAGTCTTATCTCACTTTGAAATTTCAGGACTGCCTCACGAAAAGCGGTATCGTGGTTTCCCTGGTGGCGGTTTCAAAAGGCATGGTCGTGGGTTTCATCATGGGCGATCTTTACTACGGGGCTTTCGGGCGAACAGAGAACAGCGTTACCATCACCTCGCTGGCCATCGAGCCGGAACTGGCGGGACAAAAAATCGGCTCGGGTCTGCTTGAGCAGTTCATGCAAAACGTCAAAGCGCTGAAAGTCCAGTACATTGACACTCTGGTGGATTGGGATCAAAATTTCGACCTCCTGGGTTTTTTCAGGGCTTCAGGCTTTAATCCCGGAAGAAGGATTCACCTCTATGTCGAGTTAGATAGTTAACCGGGTTTAGCCGGAGACGGTTTTTTAATTTGTGCGAATGGGGTATCAATGTTAAAATGAACTCCTTGGATAATTTTAAAAGGGATATGAGGTGAGTTTGATGATGAATCACGCCGAGTCAAAACAGCCTTTGGGGGAGATACCGCCGAATATCGGGTCGGTCTTTCAGAAAAATTGCCGGATCTTTGGGGATAACAGCGCTTTTGCCCAAAGAATCAACGGGGTCTATCATTACTATTCCTGGAACCGGTTGGGACTTGATCTTTCTGATTTCAGCGAGTTTTTAAAAAATGAAGGCCTCAGTTTTCAGGACAGAGTGGCTCTGGTGACACAAAACTCCTATCTTCGTCTGGTGGCGGAGATGTCGCTTCTGGTCTCGGGAATGGTCGGCGTTCCGATTTTTTTGGGTTACAGTCCCGGCATGATTGACCGGCTGGTCGGTTTCTCCGATGTGAAGATGCTCATCTTGGAGGACGAGACGCTCCTGAGCCGTCTGAGCGTGAACCAGCTTCCAGAAAAACTGGTTCTATTAAACAGACCAAAAGAGCCACTCAGACTGAAGGATACCCGGGTCTTATATATTGAGGATCTGATTTCCGAGGAGGAGGAGGAGGAGGAGCGCCGCTTTGAGCCAGAGACGCTTAACCCGTTCGCGCGGGAAATCAGGGGAGATGACGCGGCCCTGATCCTTTTTACTTCAGGCACCTCGAACTTTCCAAAGGGCGTGGTCTTGACCCACCGAAACCTCCTGTCCCAGCAAAAGGCGCTTGAGATTCTCTGGGAGACGGCTCCGGGCGGTCGTTTTTTGTGCTACCTTCCCTGGCATCATAGTTTCGGCGGGCTTTTCGAGCGGTTTTTCGCTCTTTACAGCGGGGGTTGTCTGGCGGTGGACGATTCCAAAGGAAAAGATATCGATCAGCTTTTAAAAAATTTCCACGAGATCAAGCCCCAGATTTATTTCAGCGTTCCCAAGGTCTACCAGGAGATCGTCTCCAGGACCCTGGTCTCGAAAAAGGCGGACGAGCTTTTCTTCCACGACGAGCTGAAATTCGTCTTCACAGCTGCGGCACCCTTAACCGCCAGCATATCGGACGTCTTTAAGAAAAAGAAGATCCCGGTTATCGAGGGCTGGGGGCTGACGGAAACCTCACCCTGCTGTAGCTTGACGAACCTTTCGCTAAAAAGAGAGCCCGGCGTTGTCGGCTTTCCGATCCCAGGGGTTCAGATCAGGGAAATCGAGGGGGAAATCCAGGTCAAGGGACCCAACGTCATGCGGGAGTATTTCAAAAACCCAACCCAGACAAGTGAAGTCCTGGACGAAGATGGCTGGTTTAAGACCGGGGATTTGGGGGAAATCACCAAAAAGGGACTTAAGATCATCAGCCGCAAGGACCGGATGTTCAAGCTCAATAACGGCGAGAAGATTTTTCCTTCTGTCATCGAGGAGCAGATCATGACCCACTGCATCTATATCAAAAACATCTTCGTTTTCGGAAGCGGTCAGAAACAGCCCTTGGCTCTGATCTTTCCCAATCTTGAGCTTTTAACCGCCGGAATCTTGTGTGAGGATAAAGACAAAAAATGCGCATACCCCGATTCGTACGGGCATTTTAAGGATTGTCTGGAGACATGTTTCCAGCGGTACAACCAGCAGGTCCCCCGCAAGTTCGAGCGGATCGGGCGGGCGGTCCTGATTGAGGATCAGCTGAGTCTGGAAAAAGGGGACCTGACACCCTCGATGAAGGTGGTTCCCCGTTCGCTGGAGAAAAACTACCGGCAATACCTAGATTGTCTCTTGGATGGGCAAAATGAGGCGGTTCCGAAAAACGGACACTTGGTCGTGATGGATCTTTCATGACCTTTTTTAAAAAAGACGGATTAAATCCGTCGGAAACTTAGACCGGATCATGTCTATAATTTGAAGGAGATAGAATGAAACTGCTCAAACAGCTTTCCGTTCATATCGAAAACGTGCCGGGCAGGCTGTACGAAGTCACCAAGTGGCTCGGCAACGCCGGGATCAACTTAAGGGCGCTCAATCTCGTGGACAAGGGAGATTTTGGGTTGTTAAGGCTTTTGGTTACCGATATCGTCAAGACCAGACGGGTCATGATGGAAAACCAATTGCCCGCCTTCGTGGAAAATGTGGTCGCCATTGAGGTTGAGGATAAACCCGGCAAGCTCGCGGAGCTTTTAAAGTCGCTTTATGAGGCGAATATCGGGGTGGTTTACATGTACGCCTTTACAGGCTTACCCAATAAAGCGGTGATGATTTTTCATTTCAGCGACAACGAAGGCGCGCTTCAGGTTTTGGAAGAATCGGGCATCATGGTCTTTGACTCGGAATCCTTCGGGATCATTGACAGTTACCAGTAGCTGAGAATTAAGATGATTTTCAGGCGGTATGAAAACGCGGGGAACATCAGCTGGAGGAACTATGACACATAAAATGGAAGAGGAACTCAAGCGCTTTGCCGTGGTGGGTGCGGGACCGGTCGGCTGTATCGTGGCGGCCTTTTTGTCCAGGGGGGGTTATGAAGTGACCCTTTGCGATGTCAAGCCGGAGTTCACCAAACCCGCAATCGAACAGGGCATCCGGCTTGAGCAGGCCGAAAGTCTGGTGCAAAGGGTGGCTCATACCTGCGAGCATGTCGATGATCTGGGCCGCTACAAACCCCAGGTGGTTTTTTTGACGGTCAAGGCCTATGCCCTGCGCCTGATCGCGTCGGCGGTCGAGAGTTTTTACCATGACGGGGTTTATTTCGTCAGCTGGCAAAACGGAATCGATACCGAGAAGGAACTGGCCAATTCACTGGAGAAAAAGTCGATCCTCAGAGCCGTGGTCAATTACGGTTGCAGTCTCAAGGAACCCGGCGTGGTGAGCATCCCTTTTCATCACCCACCTCACTTTATTCAGGAACTCGACCCCAGTTCAGGCTTCATGGCCCGCAAGATCGCCGAGGCTTTAAGTAAAAGCGGGCTTGAGACCGAAAGGACCGACCAGATCGTTTCGATGGTCTGGCGCAAGTCGATCATGAACGCCTGTATGAACCCGGTCTGCGCGGTCACCGGCATGACCATGGCCGAGGTGATGAGCGATCCCATCGTCTTTAAGACAGTCGAATCACTGGTCAAGGAGGGTGTCCAGGTCGCCCGCGCCAACGAAATTCACCTGGGTTGGGACTTCTTCCCTTACTGCATGAATTATATGAAAAACGCGGGGAACCACAAACCATCGATGCTGGCGGATATCGAAACGGGCCGTAAGACCGAGATCGATTTCATCAACGGCAAGATCGTGGAATACGGCGCGCAAGCCGGAATCGACACCCCTTTTAACTCGACGATGCGCTCCCTGGTCAAGGGGCTTGAATCGAAAATCACCACGGCGAGAGGATGAGTATGCCCTTTGGGAATCTTATTTTTGCTCAAAAGGGATTATTTGTGTTTAGCGGTAAGTAAACTATTTTTGTTCCTATTTTGTTTAAAGGAAATTTTATGCGAAAAAACTCGTTTGACAAGGTCGGCGTGATCGGTAGCGGCACGATGGGCTCGGCCATCGCCCAGCATTTCTTAATGAAAGGACTTGAGGTCGTCATGGTGGACATCAACCTGGAAACCCTCAAGAGGGGAAAGGCAACCATCGGTGTTTTCCTGAGCGAGGCGGTCGAACGCCGTGTCATCAAAGAGGACGGCAAAAACGAGATGCTAGGCAGGCTTCATCTCAGCGCCAGTTACGAGAGTCTAAAAAATTGCTCTTTGGTCATCGAAGCCGTTTTCGAGGATCTCGAAGTCAAGCGACAGGTCTTCATCGAAGCTGAGAAATGGGTCGGGCCTAAATGCGTCCTGGCATCCAATACCTCATCGTTTCCCATCAGCGAACTGGCCAAACCCCTGAGCGACCCGAGTCGTTTTTTAGGTGTGCATTATTTCTACCACGCCGCGAAAAACAAGCTGGTCGAGATCATCCCTGGACGCGAGACCTCAGACGAGACTACCGAAAAGCTTTATGAGCATTACTTCCTTTGGGATAAGATTCCTATTATCGTCAAGGACGTTCCGGGCTTCGCGGTCAACCGGTTTTTCGTGCCCTGGCTCAATGAAGCGAGCCGTCTTTTAGAAGAGGGATTTGGTTCCATCGCCTCTATCGACCAACTGACCCGTGAAGTTTTTGGGTTGGGCGCGGGGCCTTTCGCCCTGATGAACATGACGGGTATCCCCATCGCAATGCACGCCTCAAAGACCCTGTCTGATCACTTCGGGGAATTCTACAGTCCCAGCGCGACCCTGAAAAGACAGGTCGAAAGCCGGAATGACTGGGATCTGGAATCAAGAAGAAGCGGCAACCTGAATGGGGAGGTGATCACCGACAGGCTGATGGCGGTCACCTTCGGGATCGCGTCCCAGATCGTCTCTGAGGGGGTATGCGATCCCTGGGAGACGGATCTGGGTGCCAGAATCGGGCTTAGGTGGCCACTTGGACCTTTTGAGCTGATGAACCGGATCGGACTTTCCAGGTCAAAAAAGATGGTTGAGAGTCTTTTTTCAAGGTGGGATATGCCCCTGCCGGATTTTTTAAAGGAAGCTTCCGGCAAAAAAAACATCCTTCTCGATCAGGTACATGCCCACCGCATAGGAGAGACCGGCGTCATAGAGATATGTCGGCCAGACCAGATGAACGCACTGGACGTATTGACCGTCGATCAGCTTTCGGAGCGTTTTTTGGAGTTTCAAGACGATCCCGGAATTAAAAGAATTATCTTCATGGGACGCGGCAAGGCCTTTGTCGCCGGCGCCAGCGTCAAGTTCTTTTTGGAACGCATCGAGGCGGATGACTATCAGGGAATCGATCTGTTCACCCAAAAAGGGCAGACTCTGTTTAAGCGTATTGCCGAATCCAAAAAACCGACGATGGCCTATCTGGACGGGATGGCCCTGGGCGGGGGGCTCGAGTTGG
>JAOUME010000159.1 GCA_029881655.1 Deltaproteobacteria bacterium
CAGCCCGGAAAGCTTAGGCGTCTCGCCAGCTTGCAGATGCTCATAAAGCTTTAAAAGCTCAAGCGGGGGTGGGGGGGAGGAATTTATTTTTCAGTGGATTTGTTTTTGAAGCTATTTTATATTTAAAAATAAGTTGCTTTACAGAGTACCTCCATAATTATCTTTTACCTATGAGATCCTTAGTTTTTTATTTCGTGATTGTCCTTTGTATCTCTGTTGCCTGTCAAAAAAAAGACAATAATCCCGAGCCTATACCTGACAAAACGCCCCCTGTCGTCACTCAGACTTATCCGGCTGATAGCTCCACCGATGTTTCAACCGACAGCCTCATTATCGCCACCTTTAATGAGGAAATGGCCCCTTTAAGTATCAATGAATTGAGTTTTTTATTGGAATCAACGGCTGATTCGGTCAAGGGGCTGGTGAATTATGAGAAGAGAAAAGCTGTTTTTACACCTGAGTATCCTTTGTATTACAGAACTAATTACAAGGCGACATTAACGACTCAAATTAGCGATAAAGCCGGCAACAGCCCAAAGCTGGATTATAGTTGGAGCTTTACAACGGCTGCTTCTAAAGATGTGACTAATCCGGCTTTGGTCCGCGTTTATCCACAAGACAATTCCACTGACGTTCCTTTTGACACTGAGATAAGAGCGATTTTCGATGAACCCATGCTACCTTCTTCTATGACAGCAAACACGACCACGACCGATTGCGATGGTAGTGTCCAGGTCTCTTTGGATGACTTTGCGACTTGCGAGATCATGATGGGACAACCCCAGCATGATCTCGAAAGAATGGTTTTTACGGTGAAGCCTCAAAATCCACTCCTGACTGATCGTCAGTATAAGATCAAGGTAACGACCTCAGCGATCGATCTGTCAGGTAATTCTCTTTTGGAAGACTATGTAAGCGCAAATGGATTTCGGACTTTAGATGAGATTTCACCCCGAATCATCAGAGTCTATCCCCTTGAAGGCTCTCTTGGAAATACCGTCAGCGCAAATCTCTCGATTCGTTTTAGCGAAGTGGTCGATCTTACGTCATTGGCGGCTAATTATACCGATACAATTTGCGATGGCCCTTTTCAACTTTCCTTGAATCAGTTTCAAAGCTGTATTCCTATCTCTGACCCGGTTTTAATCAAGTCAAAAAATCTCGTCATATTCATACCGATAGATAAATTGGTTGAAAGTACCCCATATCAGGTTAGGATCTCTACGCAGATTACCGACCTGAGCGGTAATCATTTGGATGTATTAAAGCAATGGAGCTTCACTACCAGCAGTTTGGCTTACTTGCAAAACAACGATCCTCTTTTTTTTGATCAGTGGCATTTGGAAAACAGTGGACAACACTCTTTTGCCGAAAATACAGGGATAGCTGGGAAGGACGTTAGACTCTCGAGTGGAATATTAGATGGGTATGCGGGGAGACAGGTGTTGATCGGAGTTATTGATACCGGGCTTGAAATCCTGCATGAAGATCTGGCTGAAAATCTTGTTGTGGGGGGATCACATGATTTTACGGTTGAGCCTCCAATGCCTGAGGATACTGACCCGACCAATCCGGATTCAGCCGGGGATCATGGAACCAGTGTCGCGGGACTTATCGCCGCGAGAGGTTTTAATGGGATCGGTGTCAGGGGGGCCGCGCCCTTTGCCCGGATCAAGGGGTTTAACTATCTCGCAAATCCTCTGGTTGAAAATCTGATTGCTTCTCTGGGAGGAACGACGCTGGCTCCTGACTCCTCAGATGTGGATATCTTTAACTTAAGTATCGGGACTTTTAACAATGATGAATTCCAGATTGATCCCTTGGTCGAGGATCAATTGATTTATGGTGTCGAGAACCTCAGAGACGGCAGGGGCGCTATCTATGTCAAGGCGGCCGGCAATGGTTTCCTGAACTTCGGCAGCATTGGTAATGAGGCGGATTGCAGTTTAGCGAACCAGATCAACCTAAGCTGTCAGAATACCAATATGGATCCTATGAATTCAGTGCCTTGGACGATTGTCACCGGTGCACTGAACGCTAACGGCACAAAAGCGAGTTATTCCACCGCCGGATCGGCTATATGGGTATCGGCTCCTGGTGGAGAAGGAGGCTATAGTACACCTTCAAACTGGGGAGCTGTAGCGGGCTATTATTTCGACCCAGCGTTGGTGACTCTCGATCAGTCGGGATGTGATCAGGGATATAGTCAATATATAGTTTCCGGTTATGCTAAAAATCTATTCGAGGATAACGCGAACAACTCCAATCCAAACTGCTCATACACATCCACCTTTGCCGGCACCTCGGCCGCGGCTCCTGTTTTAAGCGGGCTGATCGCGCTGATGCTTGAGGCCAATCCTGAGCTTTCCTGGCGTGATGTGAAACACATATTAGCGACGACCGCTGATGTTGATCCTATTATGAGTATCAGTGATAATAGCGTTATCATCAATGGGACCTATGTGGCGGAAATGCCCTGGACGGTTAATAAGGCTGGCTTTTGGTTTCATAACTGGTATGGTTTTGGTAGCGTTAACGCTGACGCCGCCATTTTGGCGGCTAAAAATTATTCGACCGATCTAGGCAAGTTTATTGTATCAGAATGGATTGATAGCGGTACAGTGTCCAATATGATTCAAGATGATTTCACCGGGACCTTTCATAAAATTCGGTTTAATAAAGACATAAGCATTGAAGCGGTTCAGGTCAAACTTAACATCATTCACCCTTCTTCCGGTGACTTGGGAATCGAGCTTTTTTCTCCCTCGGGCACCAGGAGCATCCTCCTGAACGTCAGGAATGGATTTGCGGGTACGGCCGACTTGATTGATATGGTTCTTTTGAGCAATGCCTTTTACGGGGAATCAAGTATTGGCGAATGGAAACTGAAAATCTCGGATGGTCAGGTCGGTGGAGGAAGCGGCACATTGGAATCCTGGTCGATCCGGATATTAGGACATTGATCAAGACATGACTTTCATCTATACAGAGAGATCACAATCATTATAAAATAACCTTAATAATCAAAATCAAAACCTTTATAATAACCAATGAGAGCGTCTATTAAAAAATTTTTGGTGATTTTTTTATTGTCAATTTCAACTCTCTTTTCTTTTAATGAGGGTTTTAGTATCGACCTATCCCATATTGTACCCGATACCTCCCGGAGCAAAACCTTTCTTAAAAACATTATATTAGGTCAACGATTGGTCATAAGAAATCAACATTACGCCTTTCTGCCTGATTTTTTTTTGATTTGCTCTTCAAATGGGAGTCAGACCTCTTCAAAAGCGATGTTGGGCTCCGAATATATTAAATCTATCGACCCAAAAGGAACCTATCCCATCTACCGAAATAAAAATCACTCCGCAGTCTCATTTACAGGCGCTGAATCTCTAAAACGGTTTCCGGTGGTTTTAAACCTTAGAACCAATACGCTGGCTGTCGTTAATGGGAATATCCTGGTTCAAATCAAGAACAAAAGTGACTTTGCGGCAATTGCCGCTGAGTATCAATTGATTTCTGGACGATATTACGATTCGGTCAAGCTGGCGGTATACCGGACGGACAATTTAGAACTAATGACTGAAAAATTAGAACTGCTTAAAAAAGACGCTCGTGTATTGGACGTGAATATGGAAGTAGTGGAGAACTTGTATCAGCCATTATAGTTTGCTTTATATGTTTTTACAGGTTTGTAATACTTCACCTCAAGAGGGATTATTTTAAAAACTAATTTATAGTTTAAAATCATTTGATTAAAACATATTATTTATTTACTGTTTAAAAAAGCCAAGCAAATCTAGGTTGTAATATAAATATATTTTTATTTTAAAGATGGCAGCTTATCTTTCGGCCCTTAAGGGCATGTTGGATCGAAACGAGATTTCAAAAGAATTCGCAAAGCGGTTTTTTTCGAAGCTGAGTGAAAAAAATCAATTGATTCTCGACAAAATCATGCAGATGAATGCCCTGCGTTATAAAAAAAATAAGGATCTGCATCTTTTATTGCGTGGCTGTCTTAAAAAAGAAGATGAAATCGATAAAATGTTTGCTTTAATACCGAGCTTTATTTTCCGGATAAGCAGTGATATGGTCCGTAATCCAGATAACATCGAAGAGACTAAGTCTCTTTTGATTGCTTTGGTCATGGTCTGTATCGTGCCAATGAAAGACAACCTTGAGTTGCAAACGCAGATATTTTTTAAAAACATAGACCCTCAAGACGATTATGCCCTTCTTAATAAAAAATTAAATACCCAGGACGAGGATTTTTCTTTTTTCCCCAAGCTTTTGAATCATGATATACTGATTATAAGTAAACATCAGATTGCAATAACTTCTGGCAAGGATATCTCCAATCAAATAGAAGCTCTATTTTTCTTTATGGGATATTCTCAGTTTTTTTTGAGATACTACTTCAATCTGCTCGTTCAAGCTCAAAGCGACAGCAGCGCAAAGTATATCCACGCTGTTTTCATTTTAGCTTTTAACGCCATCCGCATTCAGGAAGTTTTGTTCTGGAAAAACTACGGGCCTGGGAACACCCCTTCTCAAAAAATCATCGGTCTTGTCGCCGAAGGCAATGAAAACCAGCATCCCATTCTCAAGAAAAACGTATTCGAAGAATTGGTCGGTTTTTTCCCCTTGCTTTTTGATAAGACGGTATTTGTGAATCAACCGGAAACGCAGTCCTTGATCAAGGACATTAAAAAATCGTTAGATGCCTTCACCACTTGCAAACTGGCCTATTTTTTAGATGGAGTTAGGCGAATTAAAGGAAATACCGATTTAGTTAAAATACTGACTGTGATGAGAACAAGTAATCAAGACAGGATATTTAAGCTTTATAATTATTTGAGGGATTCAAAAGAGCAGGAACTCAGTAGTCTTACCAGTCTTTTATCGACCTATACTTCCAAATTGACATCAACCGGCCCAAGTCAGGCAAACGGAAAATTAGGGATTAATAAGACACCGGGTCTTCTTTTGACTGAGGACTCAGTCAGACAGATGGCCGCCAAGCAGAGATTGAGCGCGATGAAGGACCAAAACAGTCTCACACAGGACAAGGTCAGAGCTTATTTGGACGATATATTTAAAAAATTGTTAACGAAGTTCACCAATCCCAACGCGTTAAATCAGCATAATATTTCTGAGTATCTATCAAAACTGGAGAAAAACGCGAAAAACATCATTAGCAAGCCAGTCGTCACCAAAAAGGATATCAAGGAATTTACGGATTCAACTTGCGAAATTTTGGAGAGTATCACGGATCAGGGTGAGATGGGAGGTGACGAAATCGAAGAATTCAAGGATGACATCCTGTGCCGCTCGGGAAAATTAGCTTCGGAAGATATCGAAGAAAGGGTCTCAGCCATCGAGCAGATCGGTAAAACCATATCCAAGGCGGATTTGCTTTCCCAGGGTGCTGATTTGCCGGAAGAGCTTGAACTCCATCAGACAGAGATTGATATAGAGGAGTTTTTAGGACAAAAAATTATTCCAATCAGTTTCGAAAAAGAAATAGAGAGAATTACGGCGGGAGATTTTTTTAGTTTTCCTTTTGCTGAGAAAGCCGGCCCCCATGAGGAAGATTGGTTTGCTTTTCATATGAGTTATCTAAGACTGGCATTGGAAACAGATAAATTAAACATGAGGACCTATAAGAAGGTTATCAAAGCTCTCCCCAAGATACCAAAGGTCAAATATAAAAAATATTTCAATATTTTTCCAAACGATGAATTCGACGATTCGATATTTCACGCTGTGATCAGTTTGTGGAACAATAAAGGGTTACATAAGTTGATCGTTTCCTGAGGTCTTCTGGTTTTTAAAATGGTTTTGGATTTATGATTAATTCTAGAGAAAGAAAATGACTGAAAAAGCATACTCCATTCATAATAATGTAGCTCTTAAAGACCTGAAGGAAAATACGGTCATTTTGGGCTTTACGGGATTTAGTGATAAGTACAGACCGATCGATGAGCCAACCTGTAAATGGATCTTGCATAATTTCAAGGGAACGACCGCTGAAATTTATCGAAATGAAAAGAGATACCGCATTAGAATCGAACAGATGAAACCAGGGGACACCTTGTGTCTGATCTATGAATTTCCTCCTGAATTAAGAAAGCTGACCGTAGTCAGTCAAAAACTGATTAAAGAATTTGAGTTTAGAGGGTTCCTAAAATTTAAGGTCAAGATGGCCAAGGGGCAGGCCAGCCAAAAAATCATTAAACGGCAAAACGCC
>JAOUME010000160.1 GCA_029881655.1 Deltaproteobacteria bacterium
TGCGGGCTGAGTGGGACATGATTATCTAAGGTTGAATTTATCGACCAATTCGTTCATCAACCGGATGTGCGCGATCGCCCCGATGGAATTGAGATTGTAATTGATGACCGATTTGCCTAACGCGCTGGCCTCCACGATGGCCTTGTCGCGGGGAATGATCGTCTCGAATACCGAATCCGTCAGCGACTTGTATATCTGCTTGCTGACCTTGCGGTGAATCGAGATGTTGCGGTCGAACATGGTCAGGAGAATCCCCGCCAGCTTAAGAGTCCTTTTATCGTTTTTCTTTTGCAGTTCGTTAAAGACCCTCAGGAATCGCTTAAGGGATTTCACAGCCAGACTTTCGCACTGAAGCGGCAGGATGATCAGGTCCGAGGCGTAGATGGCGTTAACCGCCATGTTGTTGGTCGAAGCGGGTGCGTCGATGACGACAAAGTCGTAGTCGGTCGCCTCCTTTTGAAGCCGGTCGAATAAAAAATGTCCGTCCTTGGCCACCTCGTTGATGGTTTTTTCATCCGCGAGCGAATCGATATTGGCGAAGATGAAACTCAGGTTTTCCTGCTCGGTTGTCTGGGTGAGTTGGCTTAAGGCGGTCTCTGGACTCAAAAAGATTTCCCTGGTTCCCTGGGTGACGGCGTTTTTCACTCCCATCGAAAAGCGGATGGAGCCTTGCGGGTCAAGATCGATCAAAAGCGATGTATAGCCTCCGAAAGCGAGGGCGGTCGCAAGGTTGATCGCGCTGGTGGTTTTCCCAACCCCGCCTTTTTGACTGACAAAAGTGATGATCGTGCTCATAAAAAATAAAAAAGCGTCTTTTAGATGAAGCCGACCCTCTTTTCAGGCCGCCTAAAAAATCCCCTCATGCTACCAAAGCCAAAAGTCAAATTTTACCTTTCGGGCGAGTGGTTGTCAATTGTTTGGGATGGGCATAAACCAGGTATTTTACAAATGTCCTGATTGGTCGTGATTTAAAGCCAAACTAAAACGACCCTTCGAGTCCCTTTGGCGGTAAGTTGAAATCCATATCGATTCCCACCACTCCCGTGGGGGCGGGAAATTGCTCCGGCTGTTTGCCGGTCAACGAGACGCAAATAAATACCCAATCAGACACAAAATTAACAATATATTAATTTATCAATCCTTTTTGCTTTAGGAAAGGATTATTTTCAAGTAAATTATTTATTTTTTAGCAGTGAAAGCCCCTGATCGAGTCCAGCTTTGAATTCCCGGCTGCCCGATTCGTTGAGCCAGTTTTCATCCTTTTCGATCCGGTCGCTGATCAAAAGGAGTGGAAACAGCCGGCATCCCCTTTCACGCGCCAAATAGGCCAGAGGAACCATCTCCATATCGATATAGGCTATATCATTCTCAAGGTAATCCCTTAGCTTGTCCCTGTTTAAAAGGTAGGGGCTGTTAACCGAGACCAGCCCTTCTTCAACTCTCAAATCCTCAAAGGGGTTCAACCCTGTCAGCCCGGCCACCCCCCCATAGTTTAAAACCAGCGAGGTCTCATCAATGCCCCACGCGGGTGAAAAAAGGATCGGGACTCCGGGGGTGGGTTCCTTTAAAAGTCCCGCCGTTCCAAAAGCCAGGAACTCTTTGGCTCCCGAAGCAACCGCGTTTTCCAGGGTCATTAAAGCCAGGGGCGCTCCGATCATGCCGCCCAGAACGCTGACACGCTTTTCGCCGGACTCGAAATTAAAGCGCTTGACCGGACCGAAGGATTTTATTTTGGAGCCTTGGACAAATTCGTGAAAAAGGTAGAAATGTCCGGATTGGATCAATAGGATCACCTTTTCATTAAGTCGGGGCAAATTAAAGGCTTGAGGCGTGATCAGACTATGACTCATGAGGTTTCATCGATAAAATAAAACGGGTTTTTTAACGAAGCATAGCTTTTTAGATTCATTTTGGAAATGGAAAGAGGATTTTAAGATTTGTCGGGAAAGGATTTTTAGGCGGATTGAATTTGACAACTTTTTTATAAAAGCTGAAACTGGTAATCATAGATGGTTTGTTTTTCAGACCGGTTTTTTAAATCACATCCGTGATGATCTTTTTTGAGATAATATAATGAATCCGTTAGCGACCGAATTAAACGAACAGATCAAGAAAAGCGCGCCTGCCGTTTTTGAGCTTCTCTCGAAAATGGGGCAGCGATTATTTTTCCCCAAAGGAATCCTTTTTCAATCAGCCGAAGCGGCCAAGAAGGCTCACCGTTTCAACGCCACCATCGGCACGGCGGTCGAGAAGGGACAACCCATGCATTTAAAATGCACCCGGAAATTTTTTAACAACCTGGAACCCGGCGAAATCTATCCTTATGCGCCGCCCGCGGGCCGTCCCCTCCTGAGGAAGCTTTGGAAGGATAAGATGTTCAGGGAAAACCCGGGCTTAATGAACAAACAGACCAGCCAGCCGGTGGTGACCAGCGCGATCACTCATGGACTGACCCTGGTCGCGGATCTCTTCGTGGAAAAAGACGACGTGATATTATCTCCAGACCAGCTCTGGGGAAATTACCGGCTGATCTACGAGGCCAGAAATCAGGCAAAGATACAGACGTTTTCTATGTTTGATCAAAAAGGCGGTCTGGACTTGGCCGCCTTTGAGGAGATACTCGGAAATCTGGCCGAAAAGCATAAAAAAATCATCCTGATCCTCAATTTTCCCAACAACCCCACGGGATACACGCCCAGCTTGAAAGAGGCCGAGGGCATCAGGGATGCCGTCCTAAAAAGGGCAGACAAGGGAACCCGTTTTGTGGTGCTTTGCGATGATTCCTACTTTGGTCTTTTCTACGAGGACTCGATCAGGGAATCGGTCTTTTCCTTTTTCGCGGATCTAAGCGAAAACGTCCTGGCGATCAAACTCGACGGAGCGACAAAGGAGGACTACGCCTGGGGATTTCGTACGGGATTTATCACCTACGCGGTTAAGACCGAGAACCCTCAGGAACTCTACGAGGCTCTGGAGAAAAAGACCTGCGGCCTGATTCGGGCCCAGATTTCAAACTGCAACCACGCTTCCCAGTCGATCATCGAGAAGGTTCTTTCCGATCCCCAGTTTAAATCGGATCATCAGGAAAAATACCAGATCATGCTCAAAAGAGCCCTGAGGGTCAAGGAGGTTTTGAGGGATTCCCGTTTTGAGCCTTACTGGGACCTCTATCCCTTTAATTCGGGATATTTTCTCTGCCTCAAGCTGAAAAAGCTTAATGCCGAGGATCTCAGGACGCATCTTCTGGAGAAGTACGGGGTGGGCTGCATCGCCAACAACGATACGGACCTGAGAGTCGCCATCAGCTGCATCGAGGAGGAGGATCTCTCGACCCTTTTCGATTTGATCTACCAGGGAGCTCGGGATCTTTCGGGTGGTCTGTCCTAGAGCCTAGGGCAGCGCGATCTTGCCCAGGACGACTTTTCTCTTTGCCCCTGTGGCTGAAGGCAGGTTGGTGGGGGTTCCGTTGATCCGCTCGTGCGCTAACACCGAGAACGCCACCGCTTCCTTGGAGTCGGCGGTTATTCCGCCGATTTCCTCGAATATTTCCACCTTAATTTCGGGCAGTTGTTCCTTGATTTCCAGGATCAGGAGGGGGTGGTGACTGCCCCCTCCGCTGATAAGCATTCTCCCCGTTTCCGGCAGAAAACGCTTGATCGATTGAGAAATACTCTGGCTCACCAGCGAAACCAGACTCCGCATGAGGTCCTCTTTCGGGATTTCGGGGTGGTTCTTAAGCTGTTCCTGGGTGTATCGCTTGCCGAAAAGCTCCCTGCCGGTCGATTTAGGGGGAGGCATGGCGAAATAATCCTCTTTTAGAAGCTCCTCCAAAAGCCCGTGGTTCAGCTTCCCTTTTTGGGCGATGAGACCGTCCCTGTCATAGGACAACTCTCCATCGGTGATGATTTCGGCCAACTCGTTCAGGATCGCGTTACCAGGGCCGGTATCGAACGCGAGGGTTGGATCTTGAGACTCCTTGGGTAAAAAAGTGAGATTGCTCAACCCCCCGATATTTAACAGGACAATATTTTCAGACTCGTTTTGAAACAGGATTTGATCCAGATACGAAACCAGGGGCGCGCCTTGACCACCGGCGGCGATGTCGGCGGCTCTAAAGTCGAAGATCACCGGAGTCCGGGTCCTTTGGGCGATGATGTCCGCTTCGCCGATCTGGAGGCTGCTGTGGCCCGGGACATGAAAAAGGGTCTGACCGTGGGAGCCGATCAGATCAAGCTTATCCAGGGGAAGATCGATTTCCTTTAAGAGGGCGGTGACGAGGTCGGCGAAATACCGGCCCAGGTCGTAATGGACGCGGCACAGCTCCTCGGTATCGGCCTTAAAGGCGGCCTGAATCCGCTTTCGCCAGTGGTCCGGCATTGGGTAAGTCCGAAAGGCCAGAGGTTTGATCTTAAGTCCGGGTCCCTGGCCTTCGAGCTTGCTTAAGGCCAGATCCACCCCGTCAAGTGAAGTTCCCGACATCAGTCCCAGCACCAGCCGGCTTTTTTTTTCGCCGAGTTTTACGAGCCTGTCCATTAGTGGTTTTATTTATCTGAAAATTGGTTTAATTTCAGTTTCAGGTAAAGCCTAAATTCTTATTGATCCACAAGGATCGTGAAAGGCTGGCCGTTCATTTAAAAACCTTATTAGGGTATAACAAGGTGCCGGAACAAAAAACGCCCCTGATCGTCGGTTTCGATGGCGTTCGTCTCGATACCAGGATTTCAGAAAGATTGAAAAAAATCAATCCAATTGGGATTATCCTTTTTAAAAGGAACATCATCTCCTTTGAGCAGACCCGTGATCTGATTATTAGTCTGAGGGCGCTTTTGGGTGAGTTGATCGTGACGATCGACCATGAGGGAGGCCTGGTCAACCGCTTGCCCCCTGCGATTATGAGCGCTCCTTCGGCCTTTGCCTTGGGGCAGTTGAGCGATGAGGACTGCGTCAGGGACGCTCTCTGGTGGCATGCCAAGCCGCTCTCGGAGATGGGATTTGATTTAAATCTCGCTCCGGTTTTGGACCTGTTCATCAAAGAGGGCAGCCCCGCGATCGGGATGCGGGCTTTTTCTGGCGATCCCGGTCTGACGGGGCGTTACGGGGAGATATTTCTTGAGACCCACCGGTCGTGGGGGTTGGGCTGTTGTGTGAAGCATTTTCCCGGTCACGGCAGAAGCCGTTCGGACACCCATTTTGAGGAGGGGCAGGTCGAGGTCGGTCTTGATCTTTTAGAAGGCAGTGATCTGGAGCCTTTCGCGCGGACGATTAAAGACGCCGCGGCCGTGATGCCGGCGCACCTCGTTTATCCGGCGCTGGACCCTGAAAACATGGCGACTTTCTCAAGCGGAATCCTGTCGGGGCTTTTGCGGGGAAAGATGGGCTTTGAGGGACTCCTGATTTCTGATTGCGTGGAAATGAAGGCCATCAGCGGGAAAAATGATCCCCGCCAGATCGTTCAGCGTGGTCTCAAGGCAGGGCTTGATCTTTTCATCAGCTCTTATAGCCTGATCAAAAATCCCGGTTTTCAGCTGGAAATGGCGGATGCCTTAATGAATGCGCTTAAGAGCGAGGGAGGGAAGGAGCGTCAAGCGGAGATTCAGCAGCGGCTCGACGGTTTCAGGGCGGATTTTAAGAGAAGAGACGGGCTTGCGCCTTCGCCTCATCCTCAAAGGGACTTGATCGGGATTCATCAAAAGAGTATCCGGGTAACCCGCCGCAGACTGGCAAGTCCGGAAAATGGAATTTTTCTGATCGAACTGGCCCGGGAGATTAAAAGCGGTGTCGCGCCAGAAATGGCCAGGGATTCTATAAGCGGTTTCCTGAGAGGCCGGCTTGGAAATATCAAAAAAAGCCTTGTGATCGACTCAAAGGATAACAGGTCTCTGGAGGCGGCGGTTAAAGAGGCCAATCGGTTAAAGTTGACGGCGGTTTTTTTAAGCCGCGATCTTTTCTCTGAAGCTTCTTTTGAGGCGGTGACAATTCAGATAAAAAGGGCTGTCTCCTCGCTTCATATCGCGCTCCTGGATTACCGCGACCTTCAAGGGGCCGCCTGTGAGGAATGGGCGGTTTTTGGCGCTAACAGCGGCTCGCTGGAGGCCTTGATTAAGATGTTGAATGAGTTCTTGGACGGATAGGTTCAGGACTTGAACTTAGGGGATATC
>JAOUME010000028.1 GCA_029881655.1 Deltaproteobacteria bacterium
TCACTTCAAAACGGTGAGTGTTTTGAAGGTTTCTGGCGATCATGTTGCTAAAAGACCTCGCAGCAGAAGAGGTCAAACCGGTCGTTCCGAATTCTAAAACCAGAATACCGCTTTTTGACTCTTCGGGCTTCAGCAAAACACTCGATAAAACTTCATCTGGGGAACTCTGCGCTTTCACAATCCCATGGGCCCACAATATCAAAATCAGCCCAACGATCAGACTATGAAACACGTGATTTTTATTCCTCAACATAACCCTATGAATTAATATCTCTTTAAATATTTTATTGGAGACAATATCCAATCCGAAAGACTCTTTAGACCTATGTAATGCAGGAATCAGGCAATTTATTGATTTAGGCGGGAGACAGCTACATTAATTTTAAGGGGCTTATCTTTTTATTTAAAAAACCCCTTAAAATGGTGATGATTTATTTTCAATTCCCTAAGGCTCTATCCTCGCGGCTGGTTCATCAGACACCTTCTTTGCCGCCGGAGCCTTTTTATTAATTGGGGCTCTTTTAGGTCTAGCTGGCTTTTTAGTTTCAGTTTCCCCTTCTGTTGCTGGCTTGGCACCAGCCTTTGAAGCAACCTTATTCACAGAAGGAGAGGTTGAAACTTCCTTCTTCTTAGCCGACGGTTTTTTCGAAACCTTTTTCCCCTTCGGCTGGGACTCGGTCTTCTCCTCCTTGATGGGCTTTGTTTCTTTAATGGGAGCTTCCTCCTGAGTCGAAGTTTTGCTCTTGGGGGGGTTAGCTGTTTGCTGTTTGGGCTTACTAGCTCTTGTCTTTCTGGCTTCCTTTTTTGGCGCATCAGAGCCATCCGGTTGATTTCGGCTCTCTTGTTTCATCTCCATTTCTCCGCCAGACTCACTAGTAGCCTTTACGTCTTTAGTTTTAAACCAAAGGTACTTTGGATCGATCTGGATGGAATCTTTTTCCTCACCAATTCCCTTTACGCGGTTCTCAAAAGAACTGCTGATCTCTTCTAACTGCTCAACAGGCAGTTCTTTGACATTCTGAAAAAGACAACCGGGATGGATGGTTGCGTCCTGTTGAGCCACATATGGTTTTTTGGGTGGTCTGTTTTTTTTGTCTTGAGGTGCTACCGCCATTTTTGAGGCGATATTTTTCTCCCCTTGTTTGCGGTCCCTCTCACTTGGTTTACGTTCTTTATCTTCCTGCTTACGTTCCCTTACCTCTGACTTGACTTCTCTATCTTCCTGCTTACGTTCCCTTACCTCTGATTTGACTTCTCTATCTTCCTGCTTACGTTCCCTATCATCCGGTTTATTAGATTTCGGGGCTTCTTTCCTGCGAGAATGCTTTTTTTCAGGTTCTACCCTGGGTCGCTCTTTATAGGAACTATCCGCGTCTGTCATTTCAAACCCCTTATCCAGATAATAAGCCTTTATGTTTTTCGGCTCAAAAACAAACAACTGCGGATCAACCTTAAGCGACACCTGGATACCGAATTCCAATTCCAGGTCCGTAATCAACTGCCTCCTCTCATTTAAAAGATAGTTAGCCAAATCCAGAGGCAAATATCCTTCGGCCCTAGAAAGCTGACCCTTAACCGCCATTTCCCTGATCGTTCTTAAAATCAAGTTTGTCGCTGCTTGCAACGAAGGGATGCGCCCTTTACCATTACAAACGGGGCAGCTATTTTCAACCACACTTGAAATACCCATCGCAAGCCTTTGTCGGCTTATTTCCATTAACCCAAAGGTCGATATGTTTCCAAATTTAAGCTGAGCCTTGTCGCGCGCCATGCACTCGATTAGTTTTTCCTCGACTTTTTTCCTCGAAGAACCAGACTCCATATCTATAAAATCGATGACGATCAACCCACCCAAATTTCTGAGACGGAGTTGTCTGCCGACTTCTTCTGCCGCTTCCATGTTGGTCCTGACAGCTGTATCATCAATATTGGATTCCTGCCTTGATCTCCCTGAATTCACATCGATCGCGACCAATGCCTCCGTCCTTTCAATCACGATCGAACCACCTGATCTAAGCGGAACTTCACGATTGGTTAACTGCTCCACCTGTTTTTCGATATGATAGGTCGAAAAAAGACTTCGCTCATCCACAAACAGTTTTAAACTCTTTTGCTTGCGGGGCATGGACTTCTTTAAGAAAGCCAGTGCCTTCTGGTAGGCGTCCGGATTATCGACCCAGACTTCGCTAATATCTTCCGTGAAATAATCCCGCAAGGTGCGACTAACGACATCATCCTCTTCTTGAATCAATTCTGTTTTTCTTGCATTATCATATTTATTCTGGATATCTTCCCAGGTTTTTTTTACTTCTGAGTAATCCTTTTTTAGCTCTTGCAAGCTTCTTCCATACCCTGCCGTACGAATAATAATCGCGCTGTCCTCTGACTGAATACCCGATAAAAAACCTTTGAGCCGTTCTCTTTCTTCGATATCCTCAATTTTTTTAGAAACACCACTCTTACTACCGTAGGGCATAAACACCATAAACCGTCCGGGTAGCGAAATATTAGTCGTCAAAGACGCGCCCTTGTGATCAACAGCCTCCTTGGTGACCTGAACCATCAAACTCTGGCCTGGTCTCAAGCGTGACTGGATTGAGCCCCTTCTGCCGCCCTGTTGTGGAATAAGATCATAATTCAATTCGCTTAAAGGTAAAAACCCGTGTTTCTTTACGCCAAAGTCTACAAACGCAGCTTGAACGGAAGATTGGACCTGATCGACCACACTTCTGTAAATATTCCCTTTTAATTGTTCCTTGCTTTGATGCTCAATCAGCATCTCCTCTAAAACATTGTCTTCAACAATCGCTATCCTACTTTCCTCATCCGAAACATTGATGAGCATAATTTTATTTAACATTTAAACTCCGATTAACTTGTTTTTGTAGTCTTTTTTAAAACATGTCTCTTATTAAGAGAAATGGGTATGCCCATTATTTTGGATGCGGTTTATCCTTAGATAAATCAGTTTATCTGATAAATTGATCCAACGATGTTAAAAAAGAAATTTGATAAAAAATAGTCGGTAAGTTAAGAAGGAATCGATAAAAAATGGTGGGATTTTTAAAAAGTGGAATTGGTTTAAAACCTTTTCCTCTTTATATTTAAGTCTTTCGTTCATTTAAGCCAGTAACTTATCAACGACTTTTTCCGAGTCTTTTTGTTCTTTCTCGGCTAAATATTTCCGTTCTTTATTCCCCACAAGCCTTTTTTGCGGCTTCCTCAGGTGTTTTTACCATTAACACCTCTCCTGAATAGTTCCCCCCAAAAACCAAATACGAATCCTTACCGATCTGCTTAACCCTGGCTTCTCCTCCTGTTCCAAAAGAATCGCACTTATAATGCTTAATCCCTTTTTCATCTTCCCAAATAAACTCTATCGAATAAAGTTTTGATGGGATTAACAAAATTATAAAAGCATACAAAAACCATTGTTTTTTTATCTTCATGCTTTTAATAAGAATTCCTAATGACTTGATCGTAAGGCCGAATGGTTTAATGAAAAAAATGATTCATTCGTTCTTTTGGATATTATAATGCATATAATTAAAAATTAAAATACCTATCTTACAATAATTCGTTTTTTTAGTTATAAATCTCATTATTGAGTTAAAATTCGTACCTCGGTCTCGGTAATGTGCAATGTGTGCTCGAACTGAGCTGAAAGTTTGCCATCCTCAGTAACAGCGGTCCAACGATCATCGAGAATATTTACGCCTTTTTTGCCGAGGTTGATCATTGGTTCGATCGTAAAAAACATGCCAGGGGTAATCAGTCTTCCGGCACCCTTCTGCCCGAAATGAGGAACTTGTGGTTCCTGATGAAACCGTTGTCCGATTCCATGACCGACGAATTTTTCAACGACCGAACAATTCATCGAGTGCGCATATTTTTGTATAGCCGCTCCGATATCGCCAATATGACCATAGGGTTTGGTGGCTTCAATTCCGATTCGAAGGCACTCCTCAGCAACCCTGGTGATTTTGACTGCTTCATCCGAGCAGTTTCCAATCAGAAAAGTCTTGTTCGTATCACCAAAATAGCCATCCAGAATACAGGTCACATCGACATTCAGAATATCCCCTTCTTTGATGACAGTCTCATCGGGGATACCATGGCAGACAACCTCGTTTAGAGAAGTGCAGATAGATTTGGGATAGCCATTGTAATTTAAGGGCGCTGGAATTGCCCGGTTATCTAAAATAAACTCGTGGACCCACTGATCGATCTGATTGGTTGTGATGCCTTCGGTCAGTTTTTCCTCAACCATCTGCAAGGTGGCGCACGCCAAACCGCAGGTCGCCTCCATTCCCTTTATGAATTCCTCGCTACGAGCAATTTTCGGGTAAACTAAGTCGGGACGGTTTTTATATTGATGCATTTTTCTTTGATCTTCCTCCATATGACATCGCTTATACTTTTTTTCACTACCACACCAGCAGGATTCGTTTCTACCGGGAAATTCAAAAGATCCATTTGATGTTCTGTTTTCTTGTATTGTATTCATCATCCAGTCACAATATTCAAAATTTTGTTTTTAATAAAAATTACCTTTCTGACCTCTTTGCCATCAAGGTGTTTTTGTACTTTTTCTGTTTTTATGGCAATTTCAAAAGCGTCATCCTGCCCACAACCCACAGGAACTAAAATATTCTCTCTTAATTTACCGTTGATCTGCACGGGAATTTGAAATTGATCTTTCTCTAAATATTTTTCATCGTAATCAGGCCATTTTTTAAAAACCAGAGATTCTTTATTGCCAAGTTTCTGCCATAATTCCTCGGCAATATGGGGGGCAAAAGGGCTTAGGAGTAATAAAAAAACCTCAACGACCTTCCGGCTTAATGTAGCGCGACCTGAAAGCTCATTAATGAAGATCATCATCTGCGATATTGCCGTGTTAAACCGCATGTTTTCAATGTCCTCGGTTACCTTCTTGATTGTCTCATGCAATATCCGAATGATTTTCTGATCGACTTCATCTTCTTGGAAACGCTTTGAAAGCTCTCCATCCTCATTGATAACCAGTTTCCACACCTTCGTTAAAAAACGGTAGATGCCCTCTAGCCCTGTCATACTCCAGGGCTTCGATTTCTCAAGCGGTCCTAAAAACATCTCGAACATTCTCAGGGAATCCGCGCCATATTTTGAAACCACCTCATCAGGATTCACCACGTTTCCTAAGGATTTCGACATTTTTTGCCCGTTTTCACCCAGAATCATACCCTGATTGACCAGTTTTTGAAAAGGTTCCTTGGTATGAACGTAGCCAAGGTCATAAAGAACTTTGTGCCAAAAACGAGCGTACAATAGATGTAAAACGGCATGCTCGGCTCCCCCGACATAGACATCGACCGGCATCCAGTAACGCTCGACCTCCTTGGACCAAGGCTCCTTTTCATTTAAGGGGTCCAAGAACCGAAGATAATACCAGCATGAACCAGCCCATTGAGGCATGGTATTGGAATCTCTCGTAACCTTTTTACCGTCAATGGTTTGTTCTATCCAATCAGATATCGTCGCCAAGGGGCTTTCGCCTGTCCCTGAAGGCTGATAGGAGTCAACCTGAGGTAGTTCCAAGGGTAGCTCGACCTCTTTCATAGCGATTACACCGCCATCCTCATCAATATAGAGAGGGAAAGGTTCTCCCCAATAGCGCTGCCGGGAAAACAGCCAGTCTCTAAGTTTATAGTTGACTGTTTTCTCCCCAATCTTCTTTTCTTCAAGCCACTCCGTAATTTTAATTTGCGCGTCCTTAACTGCCAAACCGTCCAACATACCACTGTTGATCAGTTTACCATCCCCACACCAGGCCTCTTCTTTAATGTCTTTGCCATCGATCACCTGAATCTTGTTCAACCCGAATTTAGTCGCGAATTCAAAATCCCGCTGATCATGTCCTGGTACCGCCATAATCGCCCCGGTGCCATAAGATAAAAGCACATAATCCGCGATCCAGATCGGTATGGATTGTTCATTCACAGGATTGATCGCGTAGGCTCCGGTAAATAAACCTGTCTTTTCCTTGGAAAGCTCCATCCTTTCCAAATCCGATTTCATGGAACAGCCATAGATATAGGCATCGATCTCCTCCTTCCTGGCCGGATCAATCAGCTTCGGGACCAAGGAATGCTCTGGCGCCAAGACACAGTAGGTCGCGCCAAAAAGCGTATCGGGTCTCGTCGTGAAAATCTTAAAAGATAAATCTGTTTCCCTGACTTTAAAAATAACACTGGCACCGACCGATTTCCCGATCCAGTTTCTCTGCATTTCCTTAATCGATTCTGACCAGTCCAATTCGTCTAAATCAGCCAGAAGTCTCTCGGCGTACTCGGTGATTTTGAGCATCCATTGCCTCATAGGTCTTCTTTCAACGGGATGAGAACCCCTTTCGGATTTCCCGTCAATCACCTCTTCGTTGGAAAGCACCGTCTTTAACGCCGGACACCAGTTGACCAAAGCTTCATCCTGATAGGCCAATCCCTTGTGATAGAGCTGCAAAAAGATCCACTGGGTCCAACGGTAATATTTTACATCGGTGGTATTGATCTCTCGGTCCCAGTCATAAGAAAAACCCAGCGATTTTATTTGTCTCTTGAAATTAAGGATATTTTTTTTCGTGGTTACGGACGGATGGGTTCCCGTTTCAAGTGCATACTGCTCAGCGGGCAGTCCAAACGCGTCCCAGCCCATCGTATGAAGGACATTAAAGCCCCGCATTCTTTTATACCGGGATAAAATATCTGTTGCCGTATAACCTTCAGGATGGCCGACATGGAGTCCCTGTCCAGATGGATAAGGAAACATATCCAGTATATAAAGCTTTTCTTTCTTCAGGTCGATTTCCGCTTTAAAAACCTTGTTATCCTCCCAATACTTCTGCCATTTGGGTTCTATTTCATTCGGATTATATGCCATTATAAAAATTAAAAAAGATGAATAATGCTTTTCACAACAATAATCATTATTATTAATCCTTTTCAAAAAATCCGTCAAACCACCAATAAAATTTATTTCAGAAGCTTACTAAAATCTGTCTATATAAAATCGAAGGGAAGATTTTCAGTGACCGCCGGAGGGAAGACTTTCATAGATCGAAATATAACCAGCGTATAGATCTGAATTGAGATTTTTTTCCTTCAGATCGCTTTTGACCTGACATGATGGTTCATGGATATGGCAACAGTTCCTTAACTTACATTGGCTATTATAATCTCTGATTCCAGGATAATACTTTCTCAGATTTTCCCTTTTTAGGTTCCAAAAACCAAATTCTCTGATTCCTGGAGTGTCGATGATAAACCCTTTTTCTCCAACGGGATACATCATACTGGACGTGGTGGTGTGTAAGCCTTTGCTGGTCTTGGGATTTATCTTACCGGTTTCAAGTTGGAACTCAGGATAAAGGAGATTGACCAACGTGGATTTGCCCACGCCGGAATGACCGCTTAACACACAGATGCGTGAAGCGATAAGATCCTTGATCTCAAGGCATGTTTTCGGTTGTTTGACCGAGGTAAGTTGGATAGAAATATCTATTCCTTCAAAAGGCCTTAACAACTCCCTAATCTCTTTTATGCCCAACAAGTCCGTCTTGGTCATCACCAAAACCGGAATGATATTTCCTATATAGGCCGCCACGATAAGCCTAAAAATCAGGTTGTGCCTAAAGGCCGGTTGTTTAACTGAAGACACCATCAACAAAAGATCGACGTTCGCCGCTATGATCTGTTCGGTATCGATACCCACACGATTTCTCGATAAAAAACTTCTCCTGGGAAGCAAACCCGTTATCAAACCCTGAGTATTTTTCTCCGATAAGAGATACCTAACTCGATCTCCCACCGCGACCTGATTATCAAATCGGCTTTCCTTAAAAAGACTTCCCTTGATCTTACAGGCTACTTCTTCGCCGAAATCATCCATCAAATAATAAAATCCCTTAATCCGTTTTAATACGATTCCTTCCCTCAGATCCTCCATATTCCCATCATTGGCAAACCAATTAATTCAGACATTAAACTCTTCATTCACCAAAAATAAATTCAGATTAATATATTATAACAAGCCATTAAGGAATATTGCTTGAGTATGTATTTAAGCCTATTATTTAATTAAATATCATTTTTGAGTGAAATGTTTAGACAGCACCTTTATCGCTTGATATATTACTAATATATTGTACAATATTAATCAATATCCATTAATTATTTTAATTTAACCCTGTTAATGAGCCTATGATGAACAGATTTATAAATAAAATCAGCATCAAGTACCGTTTGGTTGTCATGATTTGCATCCCTTTGGTTGGGCTGATTTATTTTTCAGGAAACGATATCATTAACAAAACAATTTTTTCCAGCAACATCAATCAAATACAAACCTTAACCAATTTCAGCGTTAAAGCCAGCGCGCTGGTGCATGAACTCCAGAAGGAGCGAGGAGCGTCGGCTGGTTTTCTAGGTTCTAAGGGTAAAAAATTCACCTCCGAACTGCCTGCCCAGCACCAAAGTACCAATGAAAAACTCAGCGAATTTCAAGCTTTCATTAAAAATTTCAAGCCAGAATTGTATGGTAAGGCCTTTGAAAAATGTTTCAATGACGCGATTACTCAGCTCAACAGTATCAATACGATCCGTAGCTCCGTTTTAAGTCTTAATATTCAGAATACCAAGGCGATCGGATACTATACAACCAACAACCGTTACCTGTTAAACGCGATATCCGAAGTCGCCAAAATGAGCACGGACGCACAAATTGCGTTGATGTACAATACCTACTCCAATTTCTTAAACGGAAAAGAAAGAGCCGGGATCGAAAGAGCGGTCTTGAGCAATGTTTTCGCCGCCGGTGTCTTTAAAGGGGATCTTTTCAACAGGTTCAGCAGTTTGGTCTCCGAACAAAATACCTATTTCGAGCTTTTCTACTCCACAGCCACTGATAATCAAAAAATCTTTTACGAAAATCTCATGTCCGACCCCGCAGTACAAGATGTCGAGCGGATGCGGAAAATCGCTTTCAATGAGGAAAGCAAAAAGGCCCAGTATGCCGATCTCCTCTCACTTTTGGGATACAATGAGTTTATTCATAACTACAAAGACTATCTTATTCATGGCAATGACTCCACACTGAATAAATTCAACTCAAGCCGTGATCATCTTAGTTTAAAGTTCAAAGAGTACCTAGAAGACCCCAATATCACTTCAAATAACAAAACGGCTCTACTGACCATTAAGAAAATGGTTGACGGGTACCAAAAAGCCTTCCTGCAGGTCCAAAAATTGAAAAATCGTGGTCGCTCGGCATCTGAAATCGCCAAACTGACAAGGGTTGACGACCAACAGGCCATCGAAGCTCTGAAAAAACTGACCAACTCCGATTTTGGCATCGATCCTGTCTATTGGTTTAATACAATCACCAAAAAGATCAATTTGTTAAAACAAGTCGAAAACCGCCTTTCCGAGGATCTTTTATTTGTCGCCGGCAATTTGCAAAGTGGCATTCAGATTGTTTATCTTGTTACGGGTCTTGTTTTACTATTTACGATTTTAATCGGAGTCTACCTGACAAGGAATATCCAGACCGTTTTGATCAATCTGGTACAAAATATCTCCTTATCCTCAGATCAGTTAGCCTCAGCGTCCGAGGAAATCTCCAAAAGTTCGCAGATGTTATCCCAAGGCGCGACCGAACAGGCCGCCAGCCTGGAGGAAACTTCCAGTTCGATGGAACAGATATCCAAACAGACCCGCATCAATGCCGATTCTGCCAATTTGGCTGCCACTTCAATGAAATCAATTGCGGACAACGTTGAAAAATCAAATCAACATTCTCAAAATGCCGCCAGTCTTTCTGAAGAGGCTTACGAATCCGCGGAAAACGGTGTCAAAGCTATGGGCGATATTTCAAAGGCTTTAAGTCTGATCCAAGAAGACAGCCTTAAAATAACCGATATTATTGAAGTGATCAACGAAATAACCCATCAAACGAAGATGCTCGCAACCAACGCCGCCATTGAGGCCGCCCGAGCGGGAGAACAGGGAAAAGGTTTTGCGGTCGTGGCGGATGAGGTTTCAAAACTGGCTGAAAACTCAAAAACCGCCGCCAAGGAAATATCCGGCTTGATCAAAGAGAGCGTTAAAAGAGTTCAAGGCGGTGCAGAGCTATCCAACGCAGGGGAGACCGTTTTACAGAACATTTTTAAAAAATCACATGAAGTCGCTGAACTGATGAAGGATATCATGCGTTCAGCTGAAGAACAATCCCGCAAGATTCAGGACATGGGAATAACGCTCACAGAAATCGAGAATTCCTCAGAAGAGCAGGCAAAAGGAATCAATCAAGTGAGCCTGGCGATTATAGAAATGGATCAAGTAACCCAGTCCAATGCCGCCAACTCAGAAGAGACTGCCAGTGCTTCGGAAGAATTATCAGCTCAGGCTGAAAGCTTAAGGGATTTAATCAAGGATATCTCAAGGCAGATCGGCATAAAAAAGACACAACAAAATATGAATATAATGGAAATACAACCCATTGATAAGCACAGTGGGATATCCACATACAGACCTTCCAGAAAGCCGAGGGTTCTTGAATTTAATCAGCTCGAAGCTGAAAACAAGAACGACTTTAAACCATCGGCCAAAAAAATCCCACTGCGAGGGGATTTTGAGGATTTTTAATTGATTATTCCCGGATAACGTCCATAAAAGCCGAAACGGAAAATACCGCTTTCCCCACGCCTGGAGCTCCATAGCCCGGGGGTACCGGAAGCTGGTATTTTTCGAATATGTCGCGCCACAACCTTAGTAACGCGACATAGTATTCCAGTCGCGGCTGTTTTTGATTTTTTAAATGGGCCAAAGGCTCAATGCACCAGGTTGTAAAGCGTGGGACTATCCCCTTGGACATGAAAAACTCAAACGCTTCCCTGTTTGATGACATCGCCTCATCGATGGTTTTAAACCCAAAAGGACTGGACATCTCAACACCGGCCACAAAATTGGGAATGACGGATTCAGGTCCAAAAACCTCTGAAGCGCCTAAAATTCGATTGATCCAAAGATCTCGTCCGATAAAACGCTCTTTTCCGGGACAGATTTTTTTGAAAATCTCTGGGTCCCAAACCTCAAAATTAGGATGGTAGATATCATAACCCCCTTTTTCTTTTAGCTCTTTTAACTCCGGCAAATCAAAAGCTTCCACTCCTGCTTTTAATAGCCAGCGATTCTTAAACCTTTTTTTGATTTCACGTCCATAATTAAGATAAAACTCGACTTCCTTTTGTCCTGAGAGCTGCCCGGTTATGCTTCCACCGGTAACGGTTATCGCTTTTGACTGGCTATCCATATCGTAAATATGCTCCAAAGCTTCTAAAATATCACCAAAATCCTTGACTCCGGTATACTCCCTGCCAGCTTTTTTTTGCTGACGGTAATTCTCATTTATATCGCAAAATTGACATTCCTCGTCCTTGCCCCAGTATTGGCACAATCGGTAAACTGTCAGATAGATCAAATAACCCCACTCGATTACGGGCGCGATTTCTGATATTTTCTTCCCGCTTTTAAGCGCAGAGGAGTAATATGATGGAATCGGATGAAAACGGACTTCGCATAAATTCCGATCATCAGCCATTAAAACCAGTTTGCCCTCATTGACGATCACCTGATATGGCGATGAGGGATTAAGGCGAACATTAATAATTGTGGGCTTTAAGTCCTTTTCGCCCCCAAAGAGCATCACTTCCTCCGGCGCGTTGAGTAGGTGACGGTCTTGTTGTTCAAGTTCTTCCATAGTCACCAGATCAAAACTGAAAATAAAATAATCCTTGGGCTTATATCCAGAGGCCACCCTGAGACTGTCTTTTGAAAACCGTATCCCCACTCTTAAGATGTCTTGTTTTAAAATAGCCTCATAAGGAATATCAGCATACCTCACGGTTAAGTCTTCCACTTGTGAATAATAGGTTTCCTTCATCAAACTCATCATTAAACCCAAAGTCTCATTTGTTAAATCCGCCCCTGAGAGCTCGACATTAAAGCCTGTTTCATTCCCTCTTTATAGCTTGGATATAAAAAAGGAAACGCAAGATCTTCAACTAAACACCGATTGGAAATCTTTCTATTGTTAGGTTCTTTTTCTTCCATATCTTCCGGCAACCATGTCAAGTACAACTCCCTCAACCTTGGAAATTTGTTCAATTCTTTTTGCTCAAGCATCCACCTTAAAACTTCCCTGGTCGCGCAGGGTTTTAAGTCGACCGCATTGACGACCAGAGGGAATTTTTTATCCTTCAAAGCCAATAAGGCAATCCTCGCTAAATCGCTCACATGAATCCGGTGCACCAAATGTCCTTCAGCGATTTTATTTTTATCCATATGTCGACCTATCAACCTATCAGGACCATAAATCCCACCAGGCCGAATCACCCTCAAAGAAAAAAAATCCCTTAACACCTTCTCGGTTGCCCATCTCAACCGGCCTTTAGGCTGATCAGGTTCAAATATGCATTCCTCGCCCCATAGTCCCGCTTGTTTCGGATAAACACCCGTGCTGGAAACATAAACCATTTCCGTACACAAGGGTCTATTCTTTTTCATCCAGGAACACCACGTAGCGATTCTTTCTGTTTCTTTCTCGGAATCATTTAACTGGGGAGGGATCGTCAAAAGAGTTTTTATTATACTATCAGGAAAGTTAAACCAGGTATCTTGATTTTCCCATTCGAAATGATAAAGGCTAATGCCTTTATCATCCGAAGTTTTAATTTTTCTCAACTGGTGAGAAGACCCCCAAAACTCACCCGGCTCCCGAGACTGTCTGATCGTCTCGATACCCAGGTATCCAAGTCCTAATACACCAATCAAGGGTTGGATCATGATTTCGGTTTGATATCGAGTAGCTCGATTTCAAAAACCAAAGTGGCGTTGGGACCGATCACGCGGCCATTACCTTTGTCGCCATAGGCCATCACCGAAGGAACAAAGAGTTTCCATTTTGATCCTTTAGGCATTAATTGTAGAGCTTCTTGCCATCCCTTGATCACACCTTGGACAGGGAAAGTGGCTGGTTGGCCTCTCTTGTATGAACTGTCAAATTCGGTTCCATCCAAAAGCGTTCCCTTGTAATTAGTGACGACAACATCCTTCAGAGTGGGCTTGGGACCATTCCCTTTTTTCATCACTTTATACTGAAGGCCACTTTTTAAGGTGGTGACACCTTTTTCCTTTTTGTTCTTGGCTAGAAACTTAGCGCCTTCTTTTGCGTTCTTTCCTTCTAAAGCCTTTTTCTCTTTTTCGAACTTGGCCATCATTTCCTTACGAAAATCGTTCATGGTGTTTCGAACTTCCTCGTCTGTCATCTGCGGCTTCTTATTGTCCAAAACATCCTTGATTCCCTTCATCAGCACATTCAGATTGAGATCCAGCTTCTGCTGCTGGAAATTTTTCCCGATACTCATGCCAATGCTATAACTCACTTTATCCTTCGTGTTTTTTAAAGAGGATTTACCCTTTGCCAAAACACTACCGTTCAAAGCGAATAAAACGAATGTTACCCATAAAATCCACTTAATTTTCATTGATTTCCCCTAATTAAATTAATAAAGAATTTGAAATTGACGGCCATTTTTCTTACTGCTAGGTTTAATAACTTTCTTCCGACCGCTTGAATCGTCGCTCGCCTAAAACCATCTCGAGTAGCAGAAATAAGACAGCAATTCCGAGAAAAAACTGAAAAAGCTCACTCCAAATCTTTGACTCCTTTGATTCAACTTCCTTCTTTTCGGCACTGGCAATATAATTTTTGTAAAGCTCTGCCAGATCGGCCAAATTGGTTCGGACCGGGATAAAAACACCACGGGTGATTTCCGCGATCCTTTTCAAGGTTTCTTCATCCAACCTGCTTTCAACAACCTGATCTTTATATCTCAAGAGCTGATAGGACTCCCTCTTTCTTAGTGGGATATTTGATCCCTCGGGATCACCCAAACCCACGGTATGAATCCTGATTCCCTTTAAGGCCGCATCTTCGGCCGCCTTTATAGGAAACGACTCGTGATCTTCACCATCGGTCATCAAAATAACATCTCGGTATTTATTATCCTGATCATAAAACAACCGCTCGCTGACCACCCGAATAGAATCGCCGATCAGGGTTCCACCTCGGTTGACATCCTCTGGGCCAATCCGATTTAATATATTTTTAAAATAAGGATAATCCAACGTCAGTGGACTTTTAATCGCTGTTGACCCAGCAAAAACCAATAACCCAATCCGGTCACCCTCCAAAATCTCTACGACATCTCCTACCAGTTGCTTGGCCCTTTCAAGCCGGTTAGGTTTTAAATCTTCCGCCAGCATGCTTTTTGATACATCGATCACAAAAACCAGATCACGGCCTTTTTTAGTGACGGTTTTTGTTACAGGATCTCCCTGGGGTCTCATCAAAGCCAAAACCAGAAAAAAAATCGCGAAACAAAGAAAGACTAATTTCGTCCATTTTTTCGCTTCGCTTAAACTGGGACAAAGCAATAAAAGCATCTCCTTGCTGGCCAGCTTTGAAAGCAGTGCCTTTGTCCTCAAATTACCGTAAAAATATAAGCCCAGCACGACAAACAATGCCAGTATCCATAAAGAATTTTCAATATCCGCAAACTGAAACATAACAAACGATACCTGAATTGGAATCCGGCTCTAAAAGGATTTTGAAAGGATATCTCCAATCCAGACTGCCAAAAGTCCCAATAATAGATGAAGAAACAAATTGGAAAAACTTGCGAAGATCTGTCCGTTTTTAGCCAATCCGAAGGTTTCGTAACCGAAGGTGGAAAAAGTCGTAAATCCCCCCAGAACACCGATAAAGATAAAGGCTCTTAATTCAAGGTTGATAATTTGACGTGCCTCAAAAAAACCATGCAACCACCCGATCAAAAAACAACCGACGATGTTGACAAACAAGGTTCCGTAAGGCAGCCAAGGTTTCGTGAAATTATGATAAAGCACCTGATTTGATATGTACCTCAACGTTGACCCCACAAATCCACCCAAACCGACCATCAACAGTTTGTACATTCTTTTAATGTCCTTTCATCCGGTTTCACCACAGTGTTTCTCAAATCAATACCACTAGTTTCTGGATAGCAGAGCTTTGTTATTCCGTCCAGACAGCTATAGCGTTTTCTATTTAGGCCACGATAACAAGCTCCCTGAAAATATTTTATAAGATTTTTACCCTTTTTACCTTAAAACGCAAGTTGAATACGTAATGCTTTTCTATGTTCCGTTTACTGGGGCAATATTTGAAGATACATATAAATGTAAGATTATTTTTCACAAGATTGAAATGACAACTCAGAGAGTTTGTTTGGTTTGGCGTAAGACAATGCGCCTATAAAGACCTGAAAGAAACGCTGGTCATTAATGAAAAAGGTGATTTTTTGGCAAATTTCCCCAAGCGCCGTAATATTAATCGTGTTTTTATCTTCCCAATCGATTTTGGTTTTTACGTTGTCGCTCATCTCCCATTTTAGTTTTTCGATATAAGGAAGATTTTTCTGGGGCGGGAAATAGATTGCATATTTTTTACCAGGTTGAATATAAATGCTCTCTCCCTTTGCCTGGATTGTCACCAGCGGTTGTGCCAGGCTTCTTACTTTGAAACTCCAAATCCATTTTTGATTTTTACCATTGGCGAATATTCCAGCTTCAACGCGGTATTGAGTCCCCCAGTCAAGTCGTTTGAGAGGAAACAGAGCAAACTGATGGCGAGTCAGTTTATGGTTGGGATCGTTTTTTTGGCTCAATATTCGTACATTCCTGATTTCACTATTGTCTTTGCTTGAGTAAAGTCTAAAATAATTCAACCTGATTTCTTTGAAGAAATGCGGATTTAGCTGCAGGGAGACCGGATAGCCTGAAACATTTAAGTCGGGTAGAGGGTCTGGGGATTCTTCAAAAAAAACACCATCGACAAAATCAGAATCGGGTGGAGGCCACAATACAACAGGAGGGTTATTTTTTAGGCTCTCGATTTGTATAAAATCATATTTTTCAGCCGAAACCCTTTCCCTATGTTTGCAGGCATCTTGGTAAAAAACCGATTCATCCATATAGATCGTCGATCCACAAAACCGGCTTAGGGATCGATTTCCCATCATATAGACATATTGCTGACCATGATTCCCTTTGATTATACCAATACCAATCTCGTCATTTAGAAAACCCAGAAAACCAAATCGATGATAGATCGCGCTCATCAGTCCGTTGATCGATTCCGCGCCATCGGCCTGTCCCAGTGATAAATTTTCCGATACGTTTTTCGAAGCGTACCCGGCTTTCATGGCCCGTTCAACTGGATAAACGCCGGTAAAAAACAAAAGCCCCGGTTGCTCCAAATGACCGATCTGTCCATTTTCGACCAGATATTTCGCGTGATTCTTTGCGGCGACATCTAAATATGGATTGATTTGAAAGGATTTCATACTGACCATTTTTCTGAGTCGGTTTAAATGATTCAGGGCCTTTTCATCGATATCGCCCTGGGTCGTCTCAGCGAAAAGACAATAGGGGATCGAAATAAACATCAAAAATGAAATAAAGAAATAGGATCGCATCAACTGGCCGGGTCTGGTTTTTTGCTGACATTCAATTCCCAATCCATAATGAATTGCTTGACGGTTCTTCCTGATGGTTGATCGTGATTGTTCAACAAGGCAAATCGCCTAAAAGTTTCTAACAACTCATCTGGGTCGTAAGGAAGTTTCGTCTGGTCGGCGTAGTGATATAAAATATCCAAAAGCTCTTTTGCGATGGGTGAGTCAAAGTAAAGCTTGAGACCAAAACGGTCGTCCAAGGCTCTTTTTTCATCTAAAAGCTGTTTTTGTTCCGGGTTGAATGGATCAAGCTTGCCCTTATAAACCAGATTTTTACGGTTTGAAGTCGCAATCAATAAAATATTTTTAGCCGGCTTCACAACGCTACCCTCAATGATGGTCTTGATGTGATTATAAGAATAAATTCCTACCTCAAACCCGATATCATCGCAAAGAATAAGGAATTTCTCAGGTAGGTGAGCCATCTCCTGAAAAAGTTCAGGCAAAAGATAAAGTTCTTCCTGAAAAACCTCGATTAACTTAAGTCCCCTGTCTTCGAATTCTTTTAGAAGAGCCAAGACGCTACTGGATTTCCCAGTTCCCCTTGCCCCCCATAACAGAACATGATGCGCATGCCCAGTTCTAATAAAATTCTCGGTATTGATCAGAAGTTTCTCTTTGATGTGACCAATTCCGATCAACTGATCAAACCCAATCCTTTTTTCAAGCAAGATCGGTTTTAACCTGATAGTTCCTGCCTTATTGGCCTTGAGCCTAAATACACTAAACAGGCTCAGATCCCCACCGGAATTCGCCTCCCAAAACAAACGCAGTTTTTTTGGCATCTCATCCAGCCCCCCTCCTTTGAGTTCCACGGAAAAATAATCCTGGAAAAGCCCTATTTTATTGTATTCTGAAGATGTGGCTTTCGATTTGGGCATACTTAGAATCTCGGGTCTTTTACCAAGGCTTATCTCGGTCAGGTTTAAAAATCCCATGCAAAGATTTTCTGGAGAAAATTCAATCATCTGTTCAAAAAGCGCGCAAACCCGACTTAAGTAAACTTCCGTGTCTAAATCTCGCAAAAACAAATGGTTATCATAATAAAATCTTGAATCCGAGAGAGTATAGATCAAAAAAGATCGCCAAGAGTCCTGGCCGACTGGCCCCGGAATTATAGCGTTGACTCTCGCGAAGCTGAAAACAAACCGATTCCAAAGTTGAAAAAATCCTTCCTGCTCCCGGATCTCTCTGTTATACCAATTCCTCAATCTCTTTATGAAATTTTCAATGCTTTCTTCTTTGAGTATTTTCCATTGAATTAAAAGCTCTTTCTCAACATGCTCAATTAGCTTTAAATATAGATTCAAAGACCTGTTTTTTTTAAAAAGCTCGTAGCAGCCCGTTAATAGTAGCTGATCTAATAGACTTCCCGATCGATCCAGCAAATGCTTTAAAACTTCCTCGATAGCGGATTCGTCATAACGGGGCTTTTTTGGGTTCATTATAATTTCACTTAAGCAAAAATGATGATTTGATTTTTTTAACTGGCTGTATCAACCTATTTACAAACAAAGCCTGAATAAAAAAAGTCCGGTCAGGCAAGACATTTCCTAATAAACTTCCTTTTATAAAATATTTACTACCATTAAAGTGAATTATGCGAATTCAATTTGAAAAAAAAGCCACCTCAGAAAACTTGTTGGTCTTTTTTGACGAAAATGGCGAACTCCTTGTTTCGAAGCAGTGGCAAAAGAACAATCAGGAATTGTGCCAGCGCTTGCGTTTCTACATAAAGCTACCCGAAATCAAATTAAAACAAAAGTCAGTTCATGTCTTATTTGAATCCAAACCCACAAGAATACTCTTGGCGTGTTTGGGTGAGAAAAGCGAGGAAAACTCCTTAAGATCGGTCGGCGGGATCATTGGTAAAAAATTAACAAGTATGCGATTGGAAGAAATATCCATCCTTTTCCCAACTGTAACACCCTCCCCGCATCCTTTATTTGATGAGCTGGAAATCTTGATGGAAGGTATCTTACTTGGACTTTACCAGTACAGTGAATTCAAGTCATCAATCTCCGATAATGGTGAGGATGAAAACCCAAAGGAAATGAAACTGATCAGGCTGGTCCTAAAAGAAGACGCGCAAATTAAGCAAAAGACAAATCAGGCCATGATTTTCGCTGAATCAACCAATCTTGTCAGGGACTGGGGAAATAAACCAGGCAACCACTTTACTCCTACCCATTTCATGGAGCAGTGTCAGATACTAGCCAAGGAAGCCAATCTGAAATTTAGTTTTATAGACGAAAATAAAATGCTCTCTTTAAAAATGGGTTGTTTCCTAGGTGTTACCCAAGGCTCGGCTGAACCTGGCTTCATCCATATCCTTGAGTATAAAACCAGTCAAAAGAAAGCCGAGACGCTCTTACTGGTAGGAAAAGGGCTGACTTTCGATTCAGGGGGTATTTCGCTTAAACCCGCTGAGAAAATGAACGAAATGAAGCACGATATGTGCGGGGGTGCCGCTGTATTAGGAGCTATGAGAATCATTGGTCTATTAAAGCCGCAGATCAACGTGATCGGGATGATCCCCGCTTCTGAGAACCTGCCTGGCGGAAAAGCGGTGAAGCCCGGCGATGTTTTGACCGCCTTTAACGGCAAGACCGTGGAAGTTCAAAATACAGACGCGGAGGGTCGCTTAATCCTGGCGGATGCGTTGGCTTACGGCACGGATAAATACAAACCTGACGCTGTTATCGACATCGCCACGCTGACCGGAGCCTGTCTGGTCGCTCTGGGGAGTTATCATGCCGGTATGATCTGTGATAACGAGACTTTAAAAAAACAAATTTCCGAAGCCGCAAAAGATACCGGTGATCCCGTCTGGGAAATGCCGGGAAACAAGGTTTACGAAAAACAAATCGAAGGTACCATCAGCGATTTAAAAAATGTCGGTGGAAGAGAAGCCGGTATGATCACGGCGGGTCTTTTTTTGAAGAATTTCGTTAATAAAATCCCCTGGTCACATCTCGATATCGCTGGAATCGCCTGGGACGCGGAAAGAATCGATTATTATCCCCTAAAAGGCGCAACTGGTGTCGGCACAAGATTATTGGCCAGTCTCGCGTTAAACTGGAGTGGCATTAAACCCTAAGAACATAACCCGCAAAAAAAGCCTTTCACCGCATTGCGACAAAAGGCTTTTTTAACGAACTTGAAGCTAAAAACTAGCCGGGCACTTTCACAACCAACATGAAAGCGATCAAAAGCGCGTAAATAACCAGCGACTCGATCAAGGCCAAACCGATAATCATCGGAACAAAAATCTTATCAGAAGATCCGGGATTTCTCGCGATTCCCTCAAGTGCTGCGGATACCGCTTTACCCTGACCCATACCACCGCCCGCGGCGGCAATTCCAATCGCCAAACCAGCACCTAATGCGGCACCGATCGACTTATAGGCGTCATCCAACCCGCCCGCGACCACTTCTTCAGCAAAAGCAATCACCGGCAAAACCAGACTGACAAAAACCAATGATAGTCTTATTAAAATTTTCTTCATCTTTTTATCCTAAAAATGAAATGATTAAAAAACCGGAAATATTAATGATCATGGGACATGGCCATCTGGATATAAACCAGAGAAAGCAGCAAGAAAACAAAAGTTTGTACGAATGATACAAACAATCCCAAACCTAAAAAAGGCAGGGGAATAATCAGGGGAATAAGCCCGAAGAAAACCGCGCCGACCATATGATCACCGGTAATATTTCCAAAAAGACGCAAGGCCAAAGACAAAGGCCTCACCAAATGACTGATCAATTCGATGGGAAACAAAAGCCATGCCAACCACCACACAGGTCCCATAAAGTGCTTGACGTAGGCAATGCCCTGGGTTTGGAACCCAACGATATGAGTTACCACGAAAACGATCAGTCCCAATACGATCGTTAGATTAAACTGATCTGTCGGAGGATTGAAACCCGGAATCAAACCGATCAGGTTATTAAATAAAATAAAAAATGAGATGCTTCCGGTCAGAAAGAACAACGGTTTGGCTTTTTCATGAAGCAGATTTTTCGTAAAGGAAAAGACCCCTCCGATCACTATCTCGAAAAAGGTCGAAAAATCAAGCCTGCCGTTAGGCTCGACCATCTGCTTTCCCCTAAAGCGCATACCCCCGAAAAAGGCAAGCAGGATTAAAAGACCCGAAGTTACCAACACATCGATTCCTACATGGGGGTCCACCCCGTAATGAACCATCTTGTCCGCTAATGGAGTCGCAAACGACCCCCAGGTAAATGAAGCTTCCGCCGACATAACTAAAAACTCAAAGAAGAGGTTTTATAACTTAAACACCCTGATCAGACGACTGTTTTTTAATGACTGATGAGACCAAAGTCGACAAAACCACCGAGGTCAACCCCAGCACCAGACCAATTACATCCAGCTTCCATATTTTTAAAGCCAGATACAAAACCAAAACTGTCAGGGATATTTTTATCAAATATATAACAAGAAGACCTAAACCAGCCTTATTCTCGACGATGATCTTCGCTACTACAAACTCGGATATAAAGAAATTCACCGTTACAATTAAGCAACCTAGCAGAGTTGCCTTGGCAAAGTCAACCCCATCATAAAAATAGCCCGCTAGTGGGAATACAAACAAAATCAAAATGATCGTAGCGTTAATGTGGGTTAATTTCTTTTTTTCAACTGGATCTTTTAAATCAATCATCTTGACTTTCCTTAATGTATTTTTTACTCAGCCTGACCAAACTTCTAAAACCTGAAACAAATCCACAAAAAAGCCAGAAAATCAAAAACCAGGGGTCCGTTCCCAACCATTCATCCAGCCAATATCCGATAAAACCACCCACGGCCACCGACGCGGCCATTTCAATACCGATCGCGCTATACTTTAGATACTGATAATACACTTTTTTCTTCTCTGCCATTCAATTATCAACTCCTCAAAATTAATATAGACGACGATGCCTTTATAAATTGATATTGATTTGCTTTGATTTAAAGGGCATGCTCAAAACTTATTTTAAGAAAACACAAATCGATTTATCAGGCCGATTGAGAGTTTAAACAATTGATGATTAATTAAAATCTTTTGACAAACAAATAAACCTAGTTTGAAATTCTTATTAACATAATGAATTAATTAATTTCTATGGCTCTTTATTTTCAACTATGTTATAATTTACTCAACAAATAAAGACTCATTCGGGAGATTATGACAACAAAGTTGATGCTGGTAGATGATCATACGATCATGCTGGAATGTTTGTCCACCAAACTTGAAAAAGGCGATAATTTTGAGGTTATCGCGCGCGCGAAGGATGGCAGAACAGCGGTCAAGTTAGCATTGGAGTTAAACCCAGATATCATCATCATGGACATCAGCCTGCCTGATCTCAATGGGATCGACGCCACACACCAAATACTCAAATTAGCCCCCCACATCAAAGTTTTGGGACTGTCGATGCACTCGGACAAATCCCATGTGATCGATATGATCAAGGCCGGGGCCAGCGGTTATATCCTCAAGGATTGCTCATACAAAGAACTACTTTTTGCGATCGACATTCTTAATAAGGATCAGTTTTACATCACCCCTCAGATTACCGGAATCATCATTAAGGATCTGATTTCATGTGGAGCTAGAACGACTGAAATATCCCATGAGGAACTGAGCCAAAAGGAACGGGAAGTTTTGCAATTGATCGCAGAGGGCCACTCTTCAAAAGAAATCGCCAGTGACCTCAACATTACTATCAGAACCGTCGATGCCCACCGTATGAATATTAAAAAGAAACTGGACATCCATACCACTGCTGGACTTGTTAAATACGCTATAAGAGCCAATCTGACTTTTTTATAATAATCCGCATTCTCAATATGATACCAACCGTATAAAAATTAATAAAATTGTTTGTCATTGCATAACCCCGTGCTTAAAACGTCATAATTTAATAGCTTTTCATCTACTTTTATCCCTTTTATGTTCGAGTTACACTTACTTTTTAGTAATCATTCCAATTGTTGTTAAAAAACCAAAACGATAACCTTATAAACATAGCAATCTTTTTCCTGATACCTAACTCGTAACTTTTTTGACGAATAGTTTCAACTACATTGATGCCTGATCATAGTGAAAAAATTCAGTAATGAGAATACCCAAAAACTGGTTCGGGAAAGTCTGTCCTTAATTGAGGCTAAACTATACCAAAAGGCGAAGTTAAATCTCCATCAGGCATACAAAACCAGCCCTGATGAGATGTCCCTTTTCTTGGCCGGATTTTTCGAACAGAAAATCAAAGAGGAAGATTACGAACTTGCCCAACAGTTAGGAGAAATCTTAGCGCTCTATAACCCAAACGAACCTAACCTCCTTAATAAATTGGGTCACTGCGCGAGAAAATTGGGTGCCCTTAAAGATGCTCAAATTCTTTATTATACAGCCTTCAATATACAAAACAGCTTTGAGCTGGCTATTTTAAACCATGCGGCCACTGTACTCAATATCGATCTTTACGATCTGGAAATCCGGGAACTATTTGAAAATAATATACGTTCAAAAAACTTTCATCTACCCGAATACCTA
>JAOUME010000161.1 GCA_029881655.1 Deltaproteobacteria bacterium
TCATCGATTGCGCTGGGGGTTCGGCAGTGGGCAAGGTCTTTTGCGGTGGCGGGGGAAGGAAAACGTACCAGGCTACCGCCAGCAGAGCTAGGGCGAAGCCCATACTCGCCACCACCCAGGCGATTCCGCGTTTTCCGCTTGCTTCATTTTTCTGATATTTAAGTGGGACGTTGGTCCCTGTCAGTTGGTAGACGTGGATAGGTCGGGTGATATTTTTGAGATTCTGCTCACCGAGATCAGCAAAGCCGAGATTGATCTTGCCCGAGATTTGGTCGTAGACGCTGGAGGCAATACAGATTCCTCCTGGCTCGGCGATGCTTTGCAAGCGGGCAGCGACATTAACACCGTCGCCCAAAAGGTCGGTGCCGCTGATCATCACATCGCCCAGATTGACCCCGATGCGGAAGAGCATGCGATACTCGGTCGGCAGAGCGTCATTGCGGGTCTTGAGCGCTTCCTGCATCTCGATGGCGCAGCGCACCGCCTCCACACAACTGATAAATTCTGCCAGCACACTGTCGCCAGCGGTATTGACGATGCGCCCTTCATGGGCATGGATAATCGCATCGACGATGCGCCGGTGATCCGCCAGGGTATGCAGCGTCTGATCCTCGTTCTCGCTCATCATCCGGCTGTAGCTGACCGCATCGGCCGAAAGGATGGCCGTCAGTTTGCGCTTGATCTGGAAATCGTCACTCATGGTGATTTCTGTTCCTTATCCCTGCCGATTTTTAGAGCTGCCAGTCGCTGCTTATCTTGCGAAGTCTTTTTAATAAGACGTCTTTGATATTCTGACGGCAATCAAATATTGCCAAAGCATAAATTTTTTGTCTGAAATTCTGTAAATTATGCGCCAGAAAAGACGTGCAAAGACGTGGGGGTCACAGACGTGGGGGTCAAGTCTTTGCTTGACCCTTCTCGCCCCATGTTGAGTCAAGCAAAGACTTGACCCCTTTTCTTCTCCACTAAGAATTAATAAAACTAACAATTGATTGCACTTCATCAATGGTGGTTGTGAACCACTCGTCCCCCGGAGCATCTTCTTTCCAGCGCCCTCTTGCTTTAAGCACGGCATGAATGGCGTCCTCTACTTGGGCAACCCGCTTGACCTGCCAGCGCCCAATAATCTCTGGTTTCTCAAAGAATCCAGCCCCCTTGCATTGCCCAAACACGCGTCCCTCCACTTCAGCGGCTGAGGTGAACCCAACCTTGATTGGAAAGGCTTCATTGCCTTTCTTGATCGCCGGGAAGGTGAAAGCATATATCCAGCCATTGAATTCTACATCGGCCTGTTCCTCAATGGCTTCGTCTTCGTCCTCGACAGCTTCTAGCGTCAACTCCGTGTCTGACTTGAGGCGGTACATCCCTGACTGCCCCAGCCAAACAAAAGGTGATTCCGGGCCACGCTTTGCTCGCAGAGAAGTGAAGAACCGAAGTCCTGTGCCGACTTGGTGCATTTTCCCTTCCGTGTCACGCGCTGGGTAACTTAGGCCCATCTGATCTTCAGTCAAATATCGGCTCAGGACTCTGTTGAGGACAAGATTCAGTTTGAAAGGCTCACCCGACAGTGCTTCTGGCTCTTGTGCTAGTTCCGGTAGCAGGTGATAACGTGCAAATTTGTAGCAGAAAGATGCATTCGGTTGGAATTCGATGGGTAGTGGTTTCATTGACGCTCCGCTAGCTATGAATAGAACAAAAGTAGAACAAAAGGGGTCAAGTCTCCCTTTAAACAAAAGGGGTCAAGTCTCCCTTTGACCTTTGCCCAGTTGCTTCTCTATCCGCAACACCTTTTCTTTCACCCTGCGATCCGCCAGCAACCTTGACTTTGCCCTTTCAAACGCACTACTTACACTACTGTAACTGACCATATCATAATCAATGCCAAGCTCGGCAAGTGTTTGACCGCAATACTTTCTTTGCAGGTAAATCGCGACATCACGAGGAATATTCTCGGTACCTCGTTTAGAGGTCAGGAGGGCGGTCTTCTCAACCTTAAAAGATTTGCAGACCAGATCCTTGATCATGATCCTGCTCACGGCAAGTTCTTTTGAAGCCGGCACATCTTGCTTAAAGCGCAAATTCTTGAATCTATCTATTACCCACTCTTTAAAATCGTCATTACCTAGAATCGACGCCAGATTCTTCTTCGCGTAAAATGATTCGATTTCTTCGGGCTCAGGCATCTGCATAAATTCAAGATATGCTTTTGGGGCCAGATTGATCTTTTTTGAAAACATGGCCAATAAAAAATTCTTGTGCAGCCAATCCCACTTTTTGGCCTTGGAACAGTACCCCTTGTGACTGCTCCAGATAAAGTCATCCGCGTTTTTGACAATGCCTGCCTGAACCGGGTTGTTGTGGATATAGCGAAGCACCTCAAGAAGATAGCTGTCACTATCAACCAACACCGCCTTAAAACGGCCTCGGAAGAGCTGTCCGTCTTTTTTATGGGTACGATTAAAACGCTGGGTGTAGACCCCGTTGATGTGGCGCATACAGCGAGAGAGGTTGCCATCCGGAGTATGAACCAACAGATGATAATGGTTAGACATGAGGCAATAGGCGGAAACCTTGAGATTAAACATCTCAGCCGTTTCCTTCATGACATCTACAAAAAGATGATAATCCGTGGAGGTGGTGTAGATATTCTCTCTACGACGACCACGATTCATTATGTGATACCAGGCACCCGGATATTCTATGCGTAATGGACGAGACATGTTTTTCTATATCACAAAACCACAACAAAGGTCAAAGGGAGACTTGACCCCTTTGACAGACTGTATTGAAAATGAAAATGCATGAGTTAGTTAATATCAAAACAATACAGAGGCGAGAAACACCTATTTCTGATCTCCTTCGTGAACATGAAGTTTAAGGTGCTCTATTTCTTGGTTTAATGTCTCTATGGTTTTTATTAGTGTTTTTAATATTACTTGTACACTTTCTTCTTTAACCATAGTTGGCCACCGACCAAGACTTGCAGAGAGATTAAGGTCTTTCATTGTTTAATCCTTTTTTTTGATTTTTATTGTTGTTTGCTAACGACCCTAATCACTTGCCGCCCCCCGGATAAATACCCGTAGGGCCCGCCCGCGTTCTTGCGGTCAAGTGTATTTATTGGTTCGGCAATTTTTGCCGTTTTATTTTTTTGTGGAGCAATTATCTATGCTTTGCCCAATTATCCTTTCTTCTTTAAAATACTTACTCGAATAGAATTAGTATTCTGGTTTCCGATCTTCTTGATTTTTGCAAGTTCCAATATCTCTAATGCTTTATCAAACTCTCCAACACTACTGAGATAGGTCGCTTCTTCGTTAAAAAAAACTGGATCTAGAGAACCTGACTTAATTTTACTTTGTCTTAAACTAGAAGCAGCATTGCCTTCCCCATTTTTTTCTAATATTGATGCTCTTATTGATAGGTTGTGGTCATCTAAAATCCCAATCTTCTCTGCTTCGTCAAGAATAGATAACGCTTCACTAAACAGCCCTAAACTAGAAAGGTAGATAGCTTCATCATTATACAAAGCTGCATGCTTCACCTTCGACCTAATTTGTTTTTGTCGCAATTCTGAAGCCATACAACTTTCGCCCATTTTCTCAAGAATACTTGCTCTTATGGTGACAGAGTAATTATTTGTCGCATTCAAATTTGCGGCTACATCCAACACTTTAAGTGCATCTGCATAATTACCTGCATCTCTAAGCCTAACCGCTTCATCATTATAGAAAATAGCATTGAGGGAACCAGCTTTGATTTGAGCCATCCGGATATCGGAAGCCTCTCTTCTTTCACCTTTTTGATCAAGTATTTTTGCTCTCACTGATTTAGTGTATTCATTGTTAGCTCCAATACTTTCAGCTTTATCCAATATCTCAAGGGCCTTGTCATACTCACGTTTCTCTAAAAGATATTCAGCTTCGTCTGTATAAAAAGCAGGATTCGAAGAGTTGATAGAAATTTGTTTTGTCCGGATACGAGAGGCTTCCTTCTTTTTGCCAGTCTTCCCAAGAATTTTGGCTTTAATAGCTAAAGCATAGTCACTTGAAATACCTTTTTTTTCGGCTAGGGTTATTAAGTCTAACGCGTCATCATTTTTCCCTATTCCACTAAGATACTTTGCTTCATCGCTATAAAAGACACTATCTGTAGAACCAGCTTCAATCATTTTTTTACGTATACTTGAGGCTTTTCCACTATCACCTTTTTTTTCAAAAATGCTAGCTCGAACAGATAAACTATATTCATTCGATATCCCAAGCTGATGTGCATCGTCTAAAATTGCAAAAGCTTCATTAAACTTCCTTAAGTCACGGAAATAGACGGCTTCATCAACATAGAATGCAGATATCTTCGAGCGCGATTTAATTTGGCGTTGACGTACTTTTGAAGCAGCTGCATTTTCCCCTTTCTTTTTAAGAATATCAATATGGGTAAAATTAATATCGTCGCCAAGAGCACCATTCTCCTTCGCTTGCGAGATAACGCTTAATGCGTCATCCAGCTTCCCCATGGAGCTTAGATATTTCGCTTCTTCACTATAAAATGCAGGTTGTTTTGAACGTGCCTTGATATAGCTTTGACTAATCCTTGAGGCTTCAGCATTATCGCCCATTTTATGTAATATGGTTACCCGCGTGAATTTTGTATGTTCATTATCAACGCAAAGGGATTCCGCTTTATCCAAGATAGTTAAAGCCTCAGACAGCTGGCCTTTGTTCCGTAAAAAAACAGCCTCGTCATTATAGATAGATGCATGACGGATACCTTTAGCTATTTTTTCTTTACGTATTTTTGATGCTTGATCTTCCTGTCCAATTTTTGAAAGACATTGTGTGTAAATTGCATAATTGTGACCATTCATTACTTGTTGCCGCAGACGACCTCCAAGATTGTTAACTATTTCAAGAAAGCGCTGTGGGTTGCCACGTGACAGAAGGCAGCGTCCAAGATCTGCAAGATATGGAGGGAATTCTGGTCTTAAACTATAAGCTTTTTCATAATGGAATAACGCTTTGTCATTCCCGATGCCTTTAATTGCCTCAAGTGCTTCACCAAGAAAACGATGCCCCTTATGATAATCTGGGTCAATAGCTACTATTAAACTTAGGACATGTAGATTGTCTTTTTTTCGGCCTTCTCTATTTAAATGAGAGGAGACATTAACAAGATGGGGAATAATATCTGTCCTTATCCATCGGTCAGAAATTTCCTGTAACCGGTAAAAACATTTTGCTTCGGTTAGATGGTAAATTGCCTCAGAAGCAGCTCTCATTCTTGGTAGACTGATACGTTTTGAATATTTAACTTTATCAAGCCAAGCATTAGCGATACATTCATGATTTGTAAAAAAATCGTTATTCTGTTCATTTGTTCGGCTCCTAGTCAGTAGCGCAATTAAACGATGTAAATAATACCTCTCTTGCGATTCATCTGGCGTCAATAAACAACGACGTAAAAGATGGTCAAATGCATTTTCATTTTTGGCAAGCGCGTTTAATTTATCTGTATGACTGTCAGGTATCTCTTCCCGATATAGAGCGCATAGTCTAAGCACATGACGTTCAGAGCTACTTAGAACTTTGTCGTACAGATCCTGAAAAAGATTTTCTTCAAGTGTGTCTCTTAAAGAATCTTCATGACTTTCTAAAACCTTTATTGGAGTACTCTTCATACCATCAGCTACAGAAGCAAGGAGGAACATACCTAATGGGTGTGCTCGTTGTGCTCTCTTGTCTTTATCGCTTAGCCGTTGGCAAATCACCTCTGCCTCTTTAGCCGTTAAATTCCATCCTTTCTTGGGTTCATTTGCAAAAGGTCGCTGAAAATAAGCGCTCAAACTTTCCTGATTCAGTCCAGTAATTTTAATTGTATTATTTATGGTCTTTGGCAATGAATTTTCGGGAGGGATTTCACGACATTCAAGAACAACTTTTACGTTGGGGGCATATTTTACAATTGCTGATAAAAAATCTAACAAGTCACGGTCATGAAAGTTTTTTTTGTTAAACAGATTGTGTGCTTGAGATATATGAATAATAAAAGGAGCGGATTTACCTGCAAAGCGAGAAAAATTTGTAAAATCAATTTCCCTGTTGAAAAGCCTAAA
>JAOUME010000162.1 GCA_029881655.1 Deltaproteobacteria bacterium
GTCCTCAATCATTTTGCCCAGCGGGCGGATTCATTTTCAGACTCCAGCTTTTAAGAAGGGATCATGGGCCGCTGACATGCCTTACGACGAGACGAGCGGCGGCAGCTTTTACAGAGACCATCCCTACTGGTTCGTTAATATTATCAGGTTTGTTTTCTTCCTTTTTTGCCTGATTCCTATCATCCGTATTCGAAGAGCAAGGTCAAAATGAAATATCAATCCATCCTGGCGAAGATTCCATCGGTTCACGAAATCGATCAGGTACTCCTAAAAAACGGTCTCAAGCATGGACTGGAAGTCCGAAAGCAGATTTTGGATATTTTAGATAAACTCAGAAGTCAGAAGGAATGGCTCATTCAGGATAAGACGACCCGCGAGTCGATCCTGGATGAGATCCTGGAACGTATCGGAGAGGAGCCTACCTCCCTCGTCCCGTTGATCAACGCCACGGGGACGATCATTCACACAAATCTGGGAAGATCGATCCTTTCTGAGGAAATCTTCGAGGCGGCGAAAGAGCTTTGTATCAACTACACCAATCTGGAGTTTTCCCTGAAATCGGGGAAAAGAGGCCAAAGAATCGAGTCGGTCAAAAAGCTGCTGCAAACCCTGTGCGTAGCTGACGACGCGGTCATCGTCAATAACAACGCGGCGGCCGTTCTATTGTCCCTTAGCGCTTTGGCCAAAGGCCGGGAAGTCATTATTTCCAGGGGAGAGCTGGTCGAAATCGGCGGTTCGTTCCGCATCCCGGAAATCATCGCCCAGTCGGGAGCCAAGATCAGGGAGGTCGGCACCACCAACCGGACGCACCTTTATGATTACGAAAGGGCTATCAGCGAGGACACGGCCGTTATCCTGAAAGTTCACTGTTCCAACTACCGCATCGAAGGATTCAAGGAGGAGGTATCGGTCTCGGAGTTGTCCGGGCTGGCAAAGAAACATAACCTAATCCTCATCAACGATGTGGGTAGCGGCAGTCTGGGGAATTTCGGCCATCCCCAGCTTAACAAGGACCCGGTCATTTCCCAGGTGCTAAAAAACGGAGCGGACCTGGTCACTTTCAGCGGAGATAAGCTTTTAGGAGGACCGCAGGCCGGAATCGCCGTTGGCAAGAAAGCCGTGGTGGCCCCTTTGAAGAACCATCCTTTATACAGGGCTCTGCGCTCAGACAAGATCACCATCGTCTTTCTGGAAAAAACACTCCAGGCCATATCCAATCAACGGCAAAACGACCTCATCCCCACCCAGAGGATGCTCAATGAGACTCTGGATCAGGTCAAAAAGCGAGCCGGGGAGATCCACTCCGGTCTAAACAGTCCACATGCCCGGCTTGTCGCCTGTCGATCAACCCCGGGCGGGGGAGCTTTGCCCGGTGAGACGATCGATTCATGGGGGATCCAGATCAGTCATCCGGATAAAAGCGAAAACAAGATCATCGATCTGCTGCGTTACGCGAAGCCGCCTGTAATCGCCAGAGTATCTGAAAACAAGGTGATTCTGGATGCGAGAACCGTTTTGCCGAGTCAAATCCAGGAACTGATCCAAGCGGTTAAATCCCTGTGGTGAGAAAACCCGTCAAACTCAGGAAATGCCGATTAAATATGCATTTTCCTTGACGGCGCTTTTAAAAATGTATCAATATCAATACAATTGAAATCAGCTTCACGGCGATTCACTAAAAGCTAAATATTTAATATCAACTCGGGCTGGATATGAAATTTATTAAAGCAAGTGAAAAAAAAATGGGTATCGGGATTCAGGGGAAAATAACCGGACTTTTTATAATGTTATTACTGGTCGCTGTCATGTTGAATGTGGTTGCGGTGTCTACATTGGGGAATCAGAAAAAAGACGGCGTGGTGATCAACATCGCTGGAAGGCAAAGGATGCTTAGCCAGAAAATGAGCAAGGAGGCGATTTTACTTTCCGCGCGAATCGACCAGGATCAGATCAGGAAATCCCTTCAGGGAACCTACAACCTTTTTAACAAATCGCACGCTGGTCTGGTCAACGGAAGCGAGGAACTGAACCTCCCCAGGACGACCGAACCCGGAATTTTAAAGCAGATGCTTTTGGTGGATGGTCTTTGGAAGGAGTTTGGCGATAACGTTAAGTTTGTTTTGGAGTCAACCGAGGTCAATGACGATTTCAGAACAGCGGTTCAATTTATTACGGATAACAACGTCAAGCTTTTAAAGGAGATGAACAAAGCCGTCACCCTTTACGAAGCCGACTCGACCGGGAAAGTCAACCGGTTGAACTGGATATTGATCATCGGGATAATCTTTTTGGTCGTTTGCGTCTTTTTAATCTATATCATCACCTTAAAGACGATAACCATCCCTATCCGTAATGTTTTAACCAGGGTGAAAGGGATGGAGGATGGAGATTTAACGACGAGACTGGAGACGAATCTCCAAGACGAGATCGGCGATATATGCAGTTGGTTTAATCAGTTTTTGAACAGCATGCTGACCATGGTCAAAGAGATCAAAGATAAAAACAATGATCTGGTCATGTTTTCGGGTGAACTGAATAACCGTACCGATAACCTGAAACAGATTTCCGATGATATCGCGCTGAGAACCGAGCAGCAGGCAGCCGCTTTGACCCAGACATCCAGCACGATCCAGCAGATGGCCGCCACGACCAAATCCACGACCCAGCAGGTTCAGGGGATCAAGGACCTGGCGAACGCCACCAAAAATGACGCCAACCATGGAGCGACCGTTGTCGCTGAGATGAGCCAGTCTTTTTCTAAAATTGAGGAGAGCAGTCAGAAAATCGGCGGCATCATCAAGGTTATTATCGACATTGCCAATCAGACCAATCTGTTGTCGTTAAATGCGGCGATCGAGGCGGCCAAGGCGGGGGAGTTCGGCAAAGGTTTCGCCGTGGTTGCCGATGAGGTCCGGGCACTCGCCGAGAGAAGCAACAAGGCCGTTACCGACATTAAGGAGCTGATCCAGGAAAGCACCCAGAACATCCAAAAGGGCGATGAGATGATGAAAAGCACGGCTGAGAACTTCAACAACATCCAATCCCAGGTCGATCAGATATCAGAGCAGGTCAATCAGGTCTCGGCGGGTATTCTGGAGCAGGATATGGGGGTTCAGGAGATCAGCAAGGCCGCGGAGGAAATCGCCGATATCGGCGACTCCAACGCCGATGCCGTGAACACCTTTTTGGATACCCTGCAGGCGATCATCACGACAACCCATGAGATCAACGAGGTGTCAGACAGTCTGGACAGAAATGTTTCCAAGTTTCATGTCGAAAACAAGTGATCGACCGTTCGACCGCTTTCAAGACACAATAACCAGTCCTTAAGGTCGGTGCCGCAGGAATAGCCGGTCAGGCTTTTATCCTTGCCGATCACCCTGTGACAGGGTACGATGATTGCCAGCGGGTTTTTCTTGTTCGCCTGTCCCACGGCTCGGCAATAGTTTTTATTTCCAAGCTTCAGCGCCTGTTCCTGGTAGCTGATCGTCGAGGCGTAGGGGATTAAGCTTAAGACCGCCCAAGCCTTCATTTCAAATTCGGTTCCTTTCAACTCATAATCCAGTTCGAAGCGGGTTCTTTGTCCAGAAAAATACTGGGCTAACTGGTCTTTTGCTTTAATCAGAAGCTCTCCCGGGTAATTTTTTTGGGCGGCAGGATCGATAAATTCGATTTCCTCGGAGCGGTTTTTGGTATCCCTGAAGGATAGGGAGGTTAGTTTACGGTTTTGTTCGCTTAAGCGTAAAACCCCCAGCGGTGAGCTGATATCAAGTTCGTGAAACATCGTTATTTCATGTCATCGATTAGTTGAAATACCTGTTCATCCGTCGGGAACTCTCCTGTCTGTTTTTTTGAGTAAACTTTTTTGCGGTTGACATAAATTTCAAAAACACCCCCTCCCGACGGGAGCAGATTCGGGGTAACGTAAAAGCGTTTCATAATCTTATCCGCCAGACCGGCGGCAGTTGGCAGGTAGTTTCACTCCTGACAATATTCGATTTCGATGTTGAGCATAATTTATCCTTTATTCCTGGTGATTTTCCAAATCCCGCATGATGACGGCCTTGTTATAGGCATCGATTACGTCTTTTCGCTTGATGATGCCCAGTAGTTTTTCCTGATCGCTGGAATCGACGACTGGGATAACCTCGATGTCTTTGATGCCGAATTTCTGCATCGCTGTAGAGAGGTTATCATGGGGAAAGAGTTTAATCAATTCGGTTTCTGCCAATTCCCGCATGATCACCAAATGCTCTAGCCCCGTTTCCTGGAGTATCTCTCTGATATCCTGAAAGGAAACAACTCCATAGAGATTGTCTTTTCTGTCTAGTACGGGGTAGTATTGCGACCGGCTGAGCGGGATGATCCGCATGAATTCCTCGAAGGTCATGTCTTCGTAGACGGTCTCGATATCCTTGATCATGACGGAGCTGACCGTGATGGAATTGAGGATATTACTTTCCCCACCGGAGTGCAGATTGATACCTTGCCTAGACAATTCCATCGAATCCAGGGAGTCGGGACAGAGCTTCCGGCTGACCATGACTCCCAAAACGGACGCGAACATGATGGGGATGATGATTTGGTAGTTGTTGGTCAGCTCGAAAAGCAGAAAGATCGATGTCATGGGAGCGTGGGTCGCGGCCGCCAAAAAGGCCCCCATGCCGACCAGGGCGTATGACCCCGGTGAAATACCCAGCTGGGGAAAGAGGCTCTGGCACACCCAGCCGAAGACATAGCCGATCATGGCCCCCAGGAACAGGGAAGGTCCAAAGACCCCGCCCACATTACCCGAACCCAGGGTAATCGATGTGGCGAGCATTTTCAAGAAAACCAAAAGCAAAATTACCCCGGCCGTCATGCTGGTTTCAGATGACAGGACTTCGCCCAGCACTTTGTAGCCGTCACCCAGCACATCGAAATGAACCAGCCCCAGAACACCTACCATAAAAGCGCCGATAATAGGCTTGAGTTGGTCGTTGATCTTAAGATTAGCGAAAAAATCCCCGATTTTGAAAAACATCCTGATGAAGACGACCGCCAAAACACCGATTAAAAGCCCAAGCAAAATATAAAGGCCGTACTCGTAATTGCTGTCGATGTTGTATCTCAGGAATCCGAAAACCGGATCGGAAGTATAATAGGCTCGGTTGACGGCAGTCGCTAAACCGCTGGAGATGACGATCACGCCGAAGCTTTGGAGCTGAAACCCGCCGACCATGACGATTTCGTGCGCAAACAGCACTCCGGCCAAAGGAGCGTTGAACTGGGCCGCGATGCCGGCCGCCGAACCACAAGCGATCAGGACCCTCAGTCTCTGGGTTCCCATCATAAAAAAACGACCGATCGAAGAGCCGATCGCTCCTCCAATCTGAACGATGGGGCCCTCGACTCCGGCTGAACCGCCAGATGAAATAGTGATAGCGGCGGTGAAAATTTTAATCAGGATCGCTCTTGTCCGAATCAGGCCGCCTCTTAAATGAACCGCGATCAAAAAACGGGGCATACCGTAACCGTTGATCTCGCCCGGGTATCTCAGGGAATATGGGATCAAAAGAACCGCTCCGATCATAGGAATGATCGGCAATAGAAAGATGGAGTAGGTGCTAAGCCAGGAATAAAGAACCCCGAAAAAGAAATAATGCAGTTGGTGCAGAACATATTTGAAAAAGACCGAAGCAAACCCGGCTCCGATCCCGACCAGACAGGCCATGAACAACTGGATGTTCAGCTCGGTAATCTTCAGTTTACGGCGCAGGAATCTAAAGCGCGAATGACGGTTTAATCTGGATTTTCTGACGATTTCGGTTAGATTGGTCATAAACAAAGAACAGCGTTGGTATTTTTATTCAAAATATCTAATTTCTTCAGAAACTCAAGCTGAGTCAAAAGAGACCCGATTGTTCCCGCCCGATCATTTTAAGCGCGGTCTCGCTTCAATTGAATCGTCGATCGGGTATTCCCCCGTAAAAACCGTTCTGGCTGGACCCTCCATAAAAACAGAGTGACCCTCACCCTCCCATGAAACCGACAGGTCTCCGCCTTTGAGCTGGACGGTTAAGCGGTTATCGGTTCTGCCAGTCAGCGCTCCGGCCACGCC
>JAOUME010000029.1 GCA_029881655.1 Deltaproteobacteria bacterium
GAAGTTTATGGTGAAATTGCAGGAGTCATAGAGGCCGCCTGAGGTCTCCACAAAACTAAAGATCAGAGCTTAAAACTGGTCTCAGGTTGTCCAACGGAACCGGACCACCTTAGTATATTAAGGATTTTGCTGGTTTCGCGGATTTTGATCAGAATTACTAATCTGTTCAAGCTTGTAATTTAAAACCTTTTTATCAAGATTGAACTATTGCGATATATATCATATCAGTGGTATAAATAATTAACAACAGGATATTCCGTCTAAGATATTAGATGTTGACCGTTCCTGTTTTGAACCTTTGGATGATGGTTAAGTAATTATTATGAGCAATTTAACCCAGGAATCGAATTTATTGCCGTTTTCCAATGAGATCGGTGATCACATACCCGGAGGGCTACAAGTAATATCAGAAACAGGGACGATTACCGAAGCGGCAGAAATAATGGCATTGAGCAACAATACCTCACTGGTAGTTCTACAAAATGACGTGCCGGTGGGTATCGTTACAATTTCAGATTTAGTCAAGAAAGGTCTTGCAAGAAAAATATCGACCGATAGTGCTGTTTCCAACATCATGACACCAAATATCATCACGATTCAAAAGGATCAACCTGTCTTGGAGGCCTTGGTCGTGATGTTGCGTCACAAGATTGGGCATCTTTTAGTGATGGACGGAAAAACGATTTTAGGGGTCGTGTCTGAGAAAGATTGGTTAAATACCCAAAAAACAAATCCGGCCACAATTATCCAGTCCATTAATTATGCTAAATCCGTTCAGGAAATAGCTCAGCTTAAAAAAGATGCATACCAACTTATTACCAGGCTTTTTGATATTGATGGAAACGCTCACGCATTTACACAATTCATAACCGAGATAAATGACAAGATCACTTCAAGGCTAATCGGACTCGCAATATCAGAAATGAGAATGGAGGGTTATGGTGATCCTCCGGTAACTTTTGCCTGGATCGGTATGGGTAGTGAGGGGAGAAAAGCTCAAACGCTCATTACTGATCAGGATAACGGTATTATTTTTGAGAATGTCGCGCCCGAGCATCTAAAAGTAGTTTACTTCTGGTTTCATCTTTTTGCCAGAAAGGTCGTCAATGGCCTTGAAGTTTGCGGTTTCCCAAAATGTGATGGTAATATAATGGCTACGAACTCAGAACTTTGCAATTCTGTAGCTGAGTGGAAAATACTGTTTAATAAAATCATCACGATAAAGGACGCTAAAACATTGCTTGAGGCTTCGATCTATTTTGATTTTCGTCTTATATACGGAAATAGCCGACTCGTTACTAGTCTCTGGGATGATTTAATCACGAAACTCTATGCTAATATATTGTTTTTTAGGCGTTTCGCTGATAATATGTTAATGGCCAGCCGACCACCGATTAAGTCTTTTCGATGGAAATGGTACCCTCATTTCAAACTGAAGGTTCCTCAACTGAATATAAAAAGGGAAGCGATCGCGCCTCTTGATGCGGCTGTTCGGATATTATCCTTAGCCAATGGGTCCATTGAGACTAATACAATCGAAAGACTAAAATTTTTGGAAGAACGGAAAATTATCACACGAAGTTTAGCTGAAGCGGCAAGAAGCGCTTATGATTTTATGATGATTTTGAGAATTCGGTATGAATTAAATCGGTCTTCTGATGATAAAATTGATTATATTATCGGACTAAACTCGTTAAACCCTTTAATGGCTAACTTTTTGAAAGACTCCTTGAACACAATTTATTCTTTGCAGGCTTTTGCCTTCGAAAAAGTTGGCGGCGTTAACAGAGGCTGGGGGATTTTTTGAGCAGTCCATCAAAAGGAACTACAGAAAAGCGATAATCAATGAAAAAAGCAACTCGGTATTGGGTCATCGTTGTTGGTTTGGCTGTCATCATTTTCGGCATCATTTTCGGCAGTTTCGCCGCGTCATGGTTTTACCTTACCAAAGATGAACAGGAAATAGCGAGGCTCGTGTTCTACAAACTCCTCCCATTTCCTCTCGTCGGTTCGATTACCTTGATTTTATTTGTTAGCCCGATCGTTAACTTTCTATATGAATATTATATCCAACCCATTAAAAAGCTGACTGAGGAAGCGAAGTTAATCTCTTCGGTCAATCCGGAACACCGAATTGTCACTCAAGGTTCAAACGATATCAGCAAACTCGCTAAAATCATCAATGAAGCCGCTGAACAAAACTTAGCTCAAAAAACAGATATCCAATCAATCATCCTTAATGTCAAAAAAGAACTCGAGGGGGAGAACAAACAAATTAAAGAAATTTTGGATAATATTCCCTGTGGCTTAATTGCTTGTGATGCTAACGCAAAAATCACCTATTTTAACCAGTACGCGAAAAACCTTTTCGAGTATGAGCTTTATAAAAACAATCCGAAGATAACGGGTGAGAAGTTTTTAGGTTTAGGCAGGCCTATTTTCGATGTTGTCGAAGAAAAATATATTGCCATGTCTTTGGATTATTTAAAAAGCCGAATTAATTTAGGTTATCTCTTTCCGGTGTCCAATTTTCTACTTCAATTCAGAGGTGATCCTTTTTTAAGAGTCAATATGGGACTCATGATGAATGATCCAGAAAATCCAGACAAAATAACTGGTTTTTTACTGACGGCTGAAGAGATCCTTCACCAGATCGAGGCAAACAGCAAAAAAGAAATATTAAAACAGAATATTCGTAAAAATATCCAACCTGCGCTTTCAAGCATTTTAAATGCGGTTTCCGCGATCATGAACGACAATGAATTTAAAATAGAGAACTTGGACAAGCAAAATAAAGCGATCGAATTTGGAGGCAAGATTATTCAAGAACAGGTCGAACAGCATCAACTTATAACTTCAAATGATTCTTATTTACAGGAAAAAGCTGGAGGTATTAGTTCTGAAGAAGTGTTTAAGGAAATTTCCAGTCACTTGAAACATCACTATGAAATCGAGACTGTGATCAATTCGAAAGTATCTTTGATTTTGAAGGTCAAAAAAAATATTCTTGTTAACGGGATTATCTATCTAGTATCACAACTAAAAAATAAACTTCAAGTTCAAATGGTCCACCTTGACATTCAAAAGGTAGGTAACTTTGCTGAACTTATTGTTGATTGGCAAGCCCCGCCAATAAAACTTGAGATGTTAAAACAATGGGAGGAATTTAAGTTTTATGACGATACCGAGGGAGAAATGGAGAGTTTAAAGTCTTTGATCGAAAACTTCGGGGGTAGTATATGGGATGATTTTGGCAATAAGACCGAAGCGACCAAGATTCATTTTGCCTTACCATTAACCCCCCCCAAATCAGAATGGGGCATTAATTTTATACAGGGACATAGACCGGTCTTTTCTGATTATAATATTTTCAATCAGGAAGGTCAAAAACCAGAAGTGGATAACATCCTTTTGAGGAACCTGACTTATGTCGTTTTTGACACCGAAACAACCGGGCTTGATCCAAGCGGTGGCGATGAGATCATTTCAATCGGAGCGATCCGGATTTTTAAAGACAAGCTTTTACAGGATGAAACCATCGACCAGCTAGTTAATCCCAAAAGACCCGTCCCGCCATCATCGGTTAAAATTCATGGAATCAAACCGGAAATTCTCAAAGATCAACCCACAATCGATCAGGTGATCCCTAAGTTCTACAAGTATGCCGAAGATTCAGTCTTAGTTGCGCACAATGCTGCTTTTGATATGCGGTTTTTACAGCTAAAGGAAAAACTGACAGGTATTCGTTTTACACAACCAATCCTGGATACTCTATTATTGTCCGCTATCATCCATCCCAATCAGGACTTACATAACTTGGAGGACATAGCCCAAAGGCTTGGAATTACAATCACCGGCCGGCATACGGCATTAGGTGACGCGATTGTCACAGGTAGAATCTTTTTAAAAATGATTCCTCTCCTTGAGGCCAATGGGATCAATACCCTTTATGAAGCCAGGGAAGCCTCGGCAAAGACAGAGTTCGCGCGTCTGAAGTTTTAAATCCCGCATTAAAATCACTCAACTGAAACCTGTTTAAATTCCTGTTTCATTTTATTGAGTATAAAATCAGAGATTTTAGGATTTCCGATTAGTTTGACCTTGATTTTCTTTAAATGATCACGAGATTTGTTTAAATCATTAATCAAGGTACGCATCACTGAAGTAATTGCTCTGTCATAATCAATCGGGCCATCCTGCTGGATGATCTTGATCTCCCTCACATCGAAATTAATCGCTTTTTTGTCTTCCTCCGACCATAAAGGGAGTGCATTACAGACTAGCTTTTCGATGATTGGTCTAAATTTATAGTTTAATACATTATTTTCACTGAAGAAATGATAAAGCAATTCTTTTCGGCTTAGAAAGGTTCTGTTTTGCAGTTTCTCGACCTTCGCTTTCAGATGTTCCGGTAATTTTATTCGCTCTATAATATCATTTGAGTTAACTGAAAGGCAAAACAAGCCTTTTTCATATCCAGAGTCGTTTGGTGCGTGACCACCTATAATGCCAATGAGGCTACCGATATCAAACCGATCCTCAGAGGTTGTGCTGTGAGAATGGCAATTTTCCACGGGACAACGTACGTTTCTATAAAATATAGCGTTACGTTCTATTTTTAGAGTTATGCGGTGAGTGGAACAATAGACTTCTGGAAATGCCTGAATCCATGGGTAATTGAGTTTTTCAGGTCGTGATGCTCTTATCATGGAGAGACAAATCTGATGATATAAATATAGATAAAGTGGCAATATAAAACTGAAATATAAAAACAACAAAACTCCGATGGTTAAATTTAACTGGGCCAGGGTTGGGTTAAATAAAGCGATGGCTTTTTGAAATGAATAAACCGTTACTATTGGCATCAAGAAGAAACCTAAATAAAAAAAATGAGGATGGTTACGCTTTTCGAACACCGCGTCAAAGGCAAAACTTCGATAGCGAAAGAGATTTTCGATGGATTCTGGTAGATAACTTAAATTATTTAACAATCTTAAAATCAATGATGGATAGACTCTAAAGAGCAAATTGACAGGAAAAAACAGTGGTATAGTCACAAGATAGATGATAGGGTATTTGTTTAATTTATTAAAAAAGAAATGATTAAATTTCTTAATTTTTTTGGCTTTTTTCTTTTGGATTAAAGCACCCAACAAATTACATGACAAACCGACAGCAAGCCCGATCAAAATCCCGAAAAGAATGGAAAATTTCTTTTCCATATCAAGCACCAAAACAGTCTGTAGACTAAAGGACATTAATAAGACTAAATGAAATAAGATCTTATATTTGCTGTAAATATTAAGTTCCTGATGACCTTCTATGATAAAATTATTTAGATTTAAATCCGCTAATGTCATGATCAGGGCAAAAATCAATGCTGTCTGGAGGGTGACATCCACTTCATGAATTGAAAAAAAATAAGGTGTCAAAACAAATCCCAAAACGGTCGCGCAGCCTAAAGGAACCATCTGTTTCAATTTTCCAGGAAATGAAGAAAATAAAATCAAAGACACCAAAAGAATCAAAATCGAAGGGTATACTGCGTCATAATTTTTATATTTATAAATTTCAAATGTTTTTAGAAACTCTGGAAGATTGTCATCACTGATCCAATAAAGGATTGAACTTAAAACAAGGGAAATGATGGTTCCGCCGGTTAGATGGTTATAGTTATTCTCTAGCGTCTCGTCTTGAATCTCATCAAAATATTCTAAATCCTTCTTCTCTGACTGAAGGATGGCCAGTTTGCGGGCTTTATCTTGATTAAAAAGCCAAATGAAGCCTGTAATATAAAGTAGTAGCGACAAAAACAGGGATAAGTCCCATGAAATATAAAAAAGACACGTTGATATTACAGTCAACCAGAAACAATAATAAGCGACACCGAAAAAGATATTTTTAAGCGCTGTTAAATTATGCATGCTTGAAAACCGGTTTAAGGATGCCTGGAAACGCAGTTTGGTTCCTTGAAAACCTCTTTGATCTCAGAAAGCAATTCTTCCGATGGAATCCCCATTAAAACGACTTTATCTCGTCCAAAGCTAATTTCCACCTGTGAAGGATTATTTATCATTTTTGTTTGATCTTTAAGTTCACTTGAAAAGACAAAGATTCTTTGATTGGAGCTTCCGCGCCATAATAATTCCCGGTCAGCAAAATTTCTAAGATAAGGTCCATCGCACAAGATATCCGAGGCCATTATCAATTCCAGTTGAAAAGGATTTTTCCATCTAATAATCTTCTCTAAAGTATAGCCTGTGTAAGTAAAAATGGTTAGCTGTGTTTGAGATTTTATCAGGTAAACCAGTTCAACCAAAGCCTCTGCCTGATCCATCGGTTCGCCGCCGGTAAGAGTTATTCCCTGAATATCTTTAATGTTATTAATATAATCAAATATCTCCAAGGGAGTCATTAACTGACCTCTATTGAAATGGCGAGTCTCAGGTACGATGCAACCGGGGCAATCCAGAAGACAACCCTGCAAGGATACAACCAGCCTTTTACCGGGACCTAAAACTTCACAGGAGTCGATGATTCGATTAATTCGAAGATGTTTTGGGGCCATATTTTTCCCATAGGTCGTAAAAGTCGTCTTGATTGAGCTGGGTTTTTGATTGTAATAATACGGCAATCCTTTCTACCAGTTCAAAATTCTCATCGATAATAAATTTGGCTTTTTCATCCATTTCACTTAAGATTAACAAGACTTCCTTCTGGTAATCCTCAGGAATATTCATCAACTCGTTTAAATCGATTGGCACGAGATTTTTTGTCATCCCCATCTCAAAAATCATTTTTCTAGCGAGCTTAGTAGCTTCGGATAAATCCTTCGCGGAATTCTCGGAACTGAATCCCAGTTTTTTGATTTCGGCAGCTCTACCGGAAAAAAAGACGCATATCTGATTTAAGATCATCTCCTCTGACATCAACTTGGAGTCTTTATTAAAGATCAATGAAACTGAATTATCGCAGTATGGCTTTGCGATTGAGACCTCTTTCACTAAATAAGGATCTTTATAGCAAACCGCTGCGCAAACCGTGTGCCCTGCCTCGTGATAGGCCTGACGTACAATTTCATCTTCAGAAAAAGGATTGATATGCCGGTAGAAATCATTTTCGGGAACTTTTCCCTGCTTAAAGTGGCCAATTTGGTCGACATAAACCGGCGCGTCTGAATCGGAGCTACAAAGGTTTTCAATCACAATCAGTTTGTTTCGGGTATTTTGCACTATATCTCTTGCTCCGTACCGTGGGTTATGAACAAACTGATCGAGTAAAAAGGTGATAACCGATGAATGTATCCGGTCTTGTTTAAGTGATAACCGTCTGTTGATAATGATCTCGGCTTCAGCTTCGTTTATAGGGTTAAAAGGTATAATCTGTCCCTTAAGCCGACCAATCAGTTCGTCAGGAACGTTGTATTGAGTTTGAAGCGCATAGGTAATCTCATCAATATTTTGCTCATAAATATCATCATTTAAGCTCTCACAACGTCTGACAAATCGGTTTCCGGCGTTTGTTGTAAAAATAAACATCACGTTGCTGAAATCAACCAAATCCCCAGAACTGAGAGAAAGCTTGCCCTCTAGCAGCTTTAAAAACATGAGTTTGATGTTGATATGGCATTTTTCAAATTCATCAAAACAGACGATCGAGTTGGGATTATTCAAGAGAAATTCTCCCAACAGTCCGACATTTGAACCTGTATAGCCAGGAGGAGAGCCGATCAGCTTGTATATGTCACTTTCATGCTGGTATTCGGTCATGGAAAAAATTTCTTTCTTGATATGGAATTGACCGAGAATCTCCTCCAGTATATTAAACGTTTCTGTTTTCCCCACTCCAGTAGGCCCTCCCAAAACAAATACATCTACAAGATCCCTTTTAATGTGAGATGGATAGGTTGAAGGTAGCTCTTCCTTTAGCGTTCTCAGTTTTGCTTCGATTTTCTTTTTTATGTGTTCCTGACCGACGATGCGCCCAAACGCCTTATCAAAGATAGAATTGCCGTCCTCGGGATTAAACAAGATTTCTCCCAAAGCATAGCGCCAAATGTTGGCCATGGGTTTTTCCTGGTAGGGAGCCTTTACTTCATCGAAGCGCAGACGTTCTAGTTTATCCACCCAGATTCGGACTTGTTTCTTATTTTGAATTTCGTTTAGAACATCGCCTCTGAGCGCGTCTATCTGGCTGACGACAGCTCTTGCGCCTGACTTACGGTTTAACTGGAATTGATTTTTTAAAAAGGCAAAAAGAGAAGGATCGAGAATTAAATCGGTAAAATGGTATATGCTGAAATCAGACTTCATTTTATTGATACGGCTCTCGATGATTTTGACGCCGGTTTCGTCGGAAATATGATCGAATATGACGATCTGATTTTTGATTCTCCCTTCCAGTTCTGGCGGAACCCCTTTATTTCTCAGAGCTGATAATACAGTATCGAGGTTAGATGAACTGATAAGCTCTTGCTCTCTGTCTTCTGATGGTTTGATGAATGCCGCTCCGGCGTTTGAAGTTAAAAGGATAATACAGTTTGAGAGATCAACGATTTCACCTGATCCCAAGGTAAGTTCACCCTCGAATATTTTCAAAAAGAGTCTTAAAATATCAATATGGGCTTTCTCCCATTCATCGAATAATATAATGGAATTAGGATGATCAATTAGAAATTCCCCCAATTCCCCTCTGGGACTGCCGACGTAGCTTGGTGGAGCACCAGTCAGACGAAGCAGTGTATGTTCCTGGGTGTATTCGGTGCAGTTGAATATCCGATAAGCTATATCATGTTTGGCGAAATTTTCCCATAGCTGCCTAAAATACTCGGTTTTTCCCACACCGGTCGGCCCTGCCAGAAGCCTATAACCCAAAATTCTTTTTTTTATCTTGCCTGTGGTTTTTCGGTAGGCGATTTCTTCTCTGACTTCGTTTAAAAAGTCGTCCAGCTTTTCAATGGCCTTTGATTGGCCGAAAATCTCCTTGGAAAGTTGAAGTTTGCTCTTTAGGCATTCACCCCAGACCTGTTCACTGTCGATGCCAGTGATATAACGTCTTAAAGTTAATAAATTCAGTTTTGAACCTCGCATCTTACAGTCTTCAATGATGGCTTTGGAGCGCATCAAAGGAAGAGTGCCGAGTTGCTTTAAAAGTTCGTCTCCGACATTGATGTCAAATTGATTGAAATCAAGCGTTGAAAAGAGGGCCCCCACTTCATATTCACTGGGCAGGGTGACTTTGACCAGTCCGATTTGCTCATAAGCGAGATTAAAGCCTGTGATATCGTCGATACTGCTGGTAAAGACGATAATATGTGGGCAGTTTTTTTTGCTGAGCAGCTCCCTGTAAAGACTAAAATACTTATCCACTTCATTGTGAGTCAGACTGCCTGAGGTATCCCTTCTCCAATAGGTTTCGACCTGTTCTAAAATCAGAACGATACGGTGGGTGTTTTGGCAAAGAATTTCGTAAAATTGCCTCATCCACTCATTGGTTTGCATACTTTCGAAATTCGGCAGGCCACCCTTAATGAGGTCCTTGGTCAAAAGACGCATGTTTTGACCCTTGTTGAGTAGTTCATCGCCGAAAACCGGTCTTTTTATGGTTAGTATCTTATCTTGATTTTGTCCCGCGTAAAATAATATAACCTGAGGAGTTCCTTCTGCGGGCTTGTATCTCTCGGTAAAAAACCAATAAATTGACTCTTGCAAAGTCAGATAAGTGTTGGATTTGGCCTGATTCGAAAGATAGAATTCATCTTCGATAAGACCGTGCAACAAGAATTGCTTATAGCCGGAATTAAGGTGTGATTGCAGACGATTTAAATAGCGATGACCTTCCATTAGAAATTATATTAATAAATTATTATTTTCCGATGTTTTTTTTTGCCGCTTCCTTCGGCGGAGCTATATCCGCGGTTTTTTTCATTTCTTTTTCAACTCTCGTCCATTTGTCGACAATATCCGGACATTCTTCGTTTAGAGCGTCCACCACTTCATTCATCAGGTCGCTACAACTATCGGAATCTTCGATGACAATGCCCATAGTCGTCTCTTTTCTTCTGGTATGAAGGCTCAGTTTTGTTCCACGGAAACGATGGACCGCCTGAAGGTGAAGAGTATCCATATCCTTTCTAGGTTGCCCTACGATTTGATAATTGTTTCTCTGGGCGATACTGGTTAATCTATCGGACAATCTGGTTACTTCGCGGTAGGTTAATTCTCGCTTAATCTTAAGTTCTTTTGGTCCGCTCATAAAAGTCTCCCTAGGAAACAATTTCCTTTTCAAGGTCTTCGATCAATTTGAAATAATATTCTTTTTGATCCTTGCTGCCGTTAATATATTTAATTCTGTTTTTAAGATGATTGATTTGCGCCTTTAACTCCTCTGTGTCTTTAGCTTCCAAATCCGGCATATGTTCCTTTTGAACCAGGATAATTCTATCAAGTTCTTTTTTCTCAGCTTTTAATCTCGCCAATTCAACCTGAAGAATAGGAATTTTTTCCCTAAGATTTTCTAGTTTATTTTGTTGTTGATTGTATTCTTTTTCATACTGTGCCAACTGTTTCTCAAGCCTGCTCAGGTCTTCTTTTTGTTCCAGAAGCTTTGGGTTGATTTCCCTAAGTTCTTCTAAGGTCGGAATGAGCTGATATAAAGACTGGATACTCTTAGTATAGACTTCCAGTTCTTTTTTTCGATCACATAGTTGGTTAACGATATCTTTGACATTGAATTCTGATTCCATTTCACCTCTTGGGGTCGGCTATTTCAGTTTAAATTTTGCAGTAAAGAATTAAACTTCAGTGGTAAATCTTGTAATTTGATATCTTGGGGTGTTTCGATCATTTGCGTGATCAATTTGGCTACGGATTCGTTAAATTCAGTCCATTGACCTGTAAAACCTGGGTATCCCATTGTTTTTCGGCCAAAGATATGATCGATATCATTAAGGGTCATCATTGGAAAACCGTTGATCGCTTCCAAAAGCAGGATTCCCAGAAAGAAAATATCGCTTTTTTGATTAAATCCCGTATTTAAATCAAGTTTTCTTTGTCTTACCTCGGTCGATAGATAACGAAAACGCGGTTTGTTATAGGGTTGGTCTTCGGGCCCATAGACCGCCTGCATACTACTATAACCCTTGTCTCTTGTTTGGATCTGTTCGGCCTCCTTTTTAACCGCCATAATCCTTTTATCTAATGACGGGATCTCTTTGACCATCCTGAAACCAACCAAATCCCTTCCCTTCGGCTCATCAAAACAGAGTTCGATCTCTCCCTCGTCAGGGCCCTCCTCGTCTTTATTTCCATTTTCTGATGTAGGAATCCACCAGTATATTTCTCTAACGTCTCGGGGGTTCCAAGTATTTGGCCAAAGATCCTCGGATGGCTTACCCATGCAAAAAACCGTATCGTCAAACCATGTTTTATGCTCAACCTGTTTATCAATCAACTCCAAGACACCCTCCTCGACCAAAGGAAAAGCAGATTCCATGATAAGATTTCGAGCTGAATCTGAGATAGGCTCCTCAGAGCAAAATGTTTCAAGCTGAGGCTTAAGAGCCTTAATTTCTGGTGCATTTTCCAGTAAAGCACTCCATTGCTCTTCATTTGGGAGTTTGTATTGACCCTTAAAAAAATCCGTGTCTTCCTTCGTTTGATGCTGAATATATCGCATTAATCCATCTGAAGGAATTCCCCTTGCAAAAGCTTTCCATCTTTGGTCGATTTGCGCGTCATCCATTGTGAGATTAAAACATTTACTCAGTTGGTATACACTAACGGGAAACAGAGAAATGAAATAATTCCAGTTTTTTTTCCTGATCATCGGAAAACCTGAGTGATCCAAAACAATAAAAAATTCACCATACTGCTTCATTTCAACCCTTACAAAAAATCATCGGAATAAATTTTTTAATAGACCTTTACTTGGTTTTACAACCGAATTTTTTTCAACGTCAGACCATTCACCCAACGCAAAACCAAATTTTTCAGCGTCCTTAAGCCGATAACCATGAAGGTGAATTAAAGCCTCAATCATCTTTTGTCTTAAAAGCCCTTCATATTTCAAAAATAAACCCCGAGTTTCCTCAGGCTTAAAAATTAATCTCGTTATTGGTAGGTTCGCCAGTGAAATATCATCAAACTCCAAGTTTCTATAAAGCTCAATGATCTGCGTCACGTTAAAATTAGCTCTTGATAGATAAAACTCCAGTGCCGTCGGATATCGTTGAAGCAAGTCGATTATCCATGAAGATTCAGACCAGTAGTTCTCCAACAGACAACTAATGAGTTCATCTCGTTGCCTATGCTCCAAACCCTGCAACTGATTGAGTTTTATTTCCTCACCGTTTTTGACTTGTTTTAGTAATGCCAGACGACCAGCACTTTTGTCGATGATTTCTTGCGGAATATTTTCATTTGGAAAGCTTTCGAATAATAGTTTTTCAAGTTTGACAGAAAATGACTCGATCGGCAATTGATGAATCAGTAATTTCAGTTGCTCAAAAGTCTCATAAGTTTCTGTGAGTTTTCTGGAAATTTCAGCCCCCAACTTCCACTTATTTTGAAAGTTTCTAATCACCGCCTCCTGAATAGATTGTTGGTTAATTTTTAAAAAAGACGGAAGAATATCAGTAAAATCACGCTCCATGACCGGGCGGTCATTCTCAATCAACTTGGAAAGCTCAAATGCTTCCTCGATCATTAAAAGACTCTCAAACGCATCCTCAGCCTGATAAAGCCAACTTGTAAATGAATCTCGTAAATCGATAATATCATTGAATTGGCTGATATCCCTTTCTCCTAATTGAATAACGTGGGCTTTTTTAGCCAAGGGATTTGATGATCCCACACCAAATATCCTGCCTGGAAAATCAGCTATCGATTCTTTTCGGTAATCAGGATCCCAACCGGCGTTTAATTTTAGTTCCCTGGGCAGGAAAGGCAGCACCCTAGTCATATCAGTCTTGATCTCTTCGGCACTAGCTTTCAAAAACAGCGGAATAAACTCTTGTTTACTACAGGTGTTGACTAAAGTGATCAGAAATTTTTTGGAGAAATCATCCAATGTTATAGTCGGCTCATTAAAGGATTCAATCAACTCCATCGAGATAATCAAGGGTTTGATATCGCCACTTTGTCGGTCGATCTCATCTGAGATTAATAACGATTCACGGTCAGAATAAAGATGATTGTCACCTACAAGCCATTCAATCAGTTTTGAAATATTGCTAAGTCTTGATAAGACATCATCAGGAATAACAAAGCCCTGACAAAGATAGATGCCGGTTCTACCAGCATGATCGCGAGCCTTCTCCATGAATTGGCTGTGAAGAACAATCATCGCCAGTTTCTGATTGATTTCCTGATAGAAAACGACCAATTTTTTGGACCAGGCTTTTTTTGTCGGGAAAAACATCCATTTTTCAATCTTTTGGATATCATCTGCGGACAAGAACTGTTGTGAATAAAAAGCCGTATGTTGACCAGTTTTTCCTAAAGGCGAGTCTTCCCTGGACGCGAATTTCGTGTATATTAGCTGATAGATTTCCATTTATATTTCCTACTGGCTTAATTCTTCTTACCAAACAGTCCAAAAAATCCCTTGCCGGTTGAAGTGGCCGATTCTTCAGGAAGAGAGATTTTTTCAGGCATCCTGATTTTTTGTTTATCCAGAGTCAAAAATAGTGGATCAAGTACTCTTTTAGGATCATTGGGATGAATTTTGCTCATCGCGATCTGATCAGCTTCGCCTAAGCAGATCCCTTCGATGATTATCTTTAAGTATTCATCGATCCTAGCTCCTGTAACTTTTCTGATCTCGCGATCCTTTAGTATTTTCAAAACTTTCTTTTCCAGTGATAATACCGACAGATTTTGGCCAATGAGATCCTTTAGTTGATCGATAATAATACCTGGAAGGTTCTCTGGAAGGGATTCCAAAGAATCACCCGTGATTTTAAACGTCAGTCCCAGTTTATGAATCAAGGAAGAGATATCTTTATAAATATGAACCGGTTCTGACCCTGTCGCCGATACGATAGTATATTCAACCGAGCTGAACTCATCTTTCGCAAGATTAACGAAACCGGCGCAATGATTCTCGATAAGCCATTTTTCGATTTCTTGGGAAATCGATTTCAGTTTACTTATACCTCCTTCCTTAAAGTCCAGATAACTTTGGTATGAGCCGTCTCTTAGCCAGTCGCTAAGAACTTGTGGAAAAGGTTGGATGTCCTTGAGATGATTTTTTGACATCAGTTCGGATTTGGTTAAAATGACGATCAGGTGCTGTCTTTTAAGGTCGATTCCACCTAAGGCGTTTATTTTCTGAATATAACCGTGCAACATGCTATTGATTTGGTTTTCCAAATTTGGAATTGAGTCGATGATGCTGATTTTCAGCCAGATTACGTTACAACTTGAGACCAGTTTGGTTATTTCATTGATATTGTTCAAGTCCTCCCAGTTTTCTCCGGCGACATCATAGGCGATAAAAAGTTGATCTTTGAAATAGGGCAATCTGGAGCAGGTTATCAGGGCCGGCTTTTTAAAATCCGGCTCAGTCGCTTCGGGTAAAATCCCGTATTCAAAGAGTGGAACGTGGTAGTGTATCTGCTTATGTGAATGATCATCCATGGGCCTCCAGGTAAATCCAGGCAATTTCTTATTAAGCAGGTTGAGCGATAAAAACAGCGAGGTCAAAAAAGTCGTTTTGCCATGACCCGGTCCTCCAAGAAAACCGATCCGGGTAATTTTATCCGGTGAAAATTCGAAATATTCCCGGTCAATCATGCTTTGGCAAGCTTCATTGGGGCATAAAACACTCGAAAGGCTGTTTTTAATTTTCAATGGTTCAAGACAATAGGGACAGTGGATCTTTTGCATTGTTAAACCTTAATTTGTTACAAGACGAGTAAGTAATATTATACATTAAAAAAATGAATATTTAAATAGAAAAATCAAAGGATCAGCTAATTCAGAGCCAAGTTCATGAGATTTGTTGTCAGTTAAACAGTAGTATTGAACAGTTTTAAACTGTCTATCGATTAAAGCGCAAAAAGATTCGCAACCATTTTTAATCAGATTGTTCTTAATTTCATTGGAAATCTCATCATAATTTATAGACGATATATCTGAAATGTTATTAATCTGAGGTAGCACCTGACTAAAGTCTTTCTGGTCATCATTATACAAGAGTCTTTCGCTTTTGATAAGGATAACTTTAATATTTTGATTTGCTTGCAGGTTGTTACCTATTTGATTGGAAGCGATAAGATAGGTGTCCAGAAGGCTTTTTAGTTGATTACTCCAGTTTGGACCCGAATCCGCAATATTGAAAACAAAATAGATGTCTTGGCAAACGGCTACATAGCCTGCGTTACTGATAATGCTCCGACTTTCTCTAAAAATCTCACCTGACGCGTCGTAAAGCCAGACCGATGCCAGTGCAATATCAAAATAATGATGAACATTGAAATGATATACATCTTGTACATTATTTTTTGGAGGTTCGCTATTCGTTTCATCGCGAAAGATGATCGAACTGGTTTCATCATCACCCGGAAGAAGATAAAAGTCTTCGAAAATTCCTTCGTTTTTTTTTGAAAGCAAAACAAACAACCGAATAAGGTCATTAATCAAGCTGGTCTTTCCGCTTCCTTCCAATCCGACCAATCCAATAAAAAGATTAATCTGGTTCTTACGTTCAACATAATCCCTATCCAATGGTTTCCCGCATTCAGAGCAGACATAAATGGTTGAATAGGATTTAAAGACACTAATATTAACTGTACTCGTACGTTTTTCTGGCCTTGTTATTTTTATACAATAAGGACAGTTGATTAAATCTGGTTTATAGTTCGATTCGATCAGAGACATCCGCTAAACCTTTATTAAATCGTCAATGTTTTATTATTTCTAAAGTATTTCCCTTCTTTTATCAAACAAATTGAAAAATGGAAGGTATTTTTTAACATCCAAAATAAATTAATAATATTGTTCTAAAATTCAATTGATCATGAAGTTTGCCAAAGATGTTTTTTGTTTGGTAATCTTTAAATTCAATGCCAAATATAATTAACAACATAATGATTCCTTCAATAAATAGTTGCTATCAACATTGATCGGTCGTTTATTAGATCCCTCTAGTAATATAATAAAACAGGAAAATAGGACTGGTTAAATGGAGAAAAGAGCCATTTGCGGTATATGTCCCGCAGGGTGTTGGGTAAAGGTTACCTTGGATCAGGAGGGGAAACTAATGCAAGTCAGATCCGATGATTCCAGCCGTTTTGGCATGATCTGTAAATTAGGCGAAAACTCCAGCGAGATCGTTTATTCTAAGGACCGCCTTTTATACCCGCAAAAAAGAGTCGGTAAAAAAGGATCTTTTAATTTCGAGCGCATTAGCTGGGAGGAAGCCTTTGAAATAATATCGATTAAGTTAAAGAATATTAAAATTAATTATGGGGCTGAAGCAACTTCGATTTATACCGGTAGAGGTAGTTTCGAACTTGCACTTTGCGATGTTTTCCAACCTAAAGGCGTCGCGGTCTCCTCGGCCTCAAGTCTTCTGTTCCCCTTTGGTTCACCCAATACGATGGGCGTAGGCGCTCTATGCTATGTTTCATTTGCCATGATAGCTCCCCATGTAACCATGGGGGGAATGCTGATCAATATGTTTTCAGATATCGAGCAGTCTGATCTCATCGTTATTTGGGGAGCGAATCCGGCGACTGATTGCCCGCCGCTAGATTTAGATCGAATTACAAAGGCTTATGAAGCCGGTGCCAAGCTTGTTGTTATCGATCCCAGAAAAACAAGTTTAGCTAAATTGGAAGGAGCAAGATGGATTCCCATTCGACCGGGAACCGATGGTGCCTTAGCTCTGGGACTTTGCAATATTCTGATCGTGGAGGAACTTTACGATGATAAGTTCGTAAGAGACTGGACCCTTGGATTTGAAGAATTCGCAAGCTATGTCCAGCATTTCAGTCCTGAGTTAGTCGAAAGTATCACTCAGGTTCCCAAGGAAACCATCATCGAGTTGGCAAGGGAAATCGTCCAGGCAAACGGGGCTAGCCCGATAATGTATAGCGGTCTGGAATACTGTGACAGCGGAGTCCAGGCCATCAGGGCAACCCAGGTGTTATGGGCACTGGCCGGACAAATGGATGTTCCTGGAGGACGATGTTTTTCAATGCGAGAAAACCAGTTTCTAATCAACCGAGATGGACTCATCGCCAACCCCAATCTTAAAAAATCCCTTGGCCGTGACCAATTCCCCGTTTACAGTCAATATCGTGGAGAATCCCATGCCATATCCCTGCCTCAATCCGTTTTAAATGAAATCCCATACAAGATCAGATCGTTGATTATCCTGGGTGGTTCCATCATCACGGCTTGGCCGGAACCTGAGATTTGGAGAAAAACGTTAAACAAACTCGATTTTTTGGTTTGTATTGACCGTAATCAGACGGCTGATATGGCCTTTGCCGATCTAATCCTGCCCGCCACGACCTTATATGAAATAGATTCATATATGATTTATGGTCCTCTGTTTAGAAAAAGGGAGAAAGTGATTGAACCGCTTGGCGAAGCAAGAAATGATTTTTTTATTTTGGCTGAAATCGCCAAAAGACTGGGATACGGAGAGCTTTATCCCCAGACCGATGATGAATTGATCGACTATGTCCTAAAAGGAACCGGTTATACCCGGGATGATCTGAATAATGGAGGTGGGACGCTCAAAAAACAAACGGTCATGATGCAGTACAAGAAATGGGAAAAAGGCCACCTTAGAAAAGATAACAAACCCGGCTTCGAAACCCCGACCGGTAAATTCGAAATTCACTCGACTATCCTTGAAGAGCACGGCTATGATCCCTTGCCAAAGTACACTGAGCCAAAATACGGTCCCCTTGGCGATCCTGAATTGGCTAAAAATTATCCATTGGTCCTTAATACAGGTTCCAGAGTCACCACAGATTTTCGTTCGCAACATCATTCCATAAAATCACTCTATGAAGAAAGACCCGAACCGACTGTCACCTTAAATGCCGAGGATGCAGTGAAAAGAAAGATTGAACAGGGGTCCCTCGTTGAGCTTAAAACACCTAAAGGCAAAGCGGTCTTAAGGGTCATCGTGACCAACGATATAATCAAGGGAACCGTCGATGCCAATATGGGCGGGGGAGGGCCTTTGGGACCCAAAGCTTGGCAAAATTGCAATATCAATGACTTGACCGATCTTTATCACTTTGACGCTATCTCCGGTTTTCCGGTCTATAAGGCCCTGCTTTGTGATGTCGCGCCACTTGGGAAAAATAAATCCAATTTTTCAAACCATTCAGGCGAATATATTGTAAACGCAAAAGTTACTAATAAAATTAAAAAGAAACGGAGTCGAATATATTTAGATCATAACGCAACGACACCGATATCTCATAAAATCAGGCAGAAACTGTCCGCCACCATCAATGAATTCGGCAATCCCTCTGGAATTTACAAAGAAGCTAAAGAGTCCAAAGCAGCGATCGAAAAGACCAGAAGAATCATCGCTGAGTTTATAAACTGCACTGCAAGAAGATTGGTCTTTACCTCAGGGGGTTCTGAATCAAATAATTTGGCCATCAAAGGAAGCCTGCTACGTTTCAATAGTAAAAAAAATCAGATCATCTCCACTCCGACCGAACATCCCTCAATCTCAAACCAACTGAATTGGCTTAAAATACAAGGCTATGAGATTGTTTTTCTGGATGTAGACCCATACGGCAGGGTTTCGTCTGATGATCTTAAGAAGAAAATAACCGATAAGACAGCTCTGATTAGCGTGATGACAGCTAATAATGAGACTGGCACTATCCAGCCGATCAAAGAGCTCGTTGAAATCGCCAAAAAATTCAATCCTGAAATTCTCTTTCACACCGACGCAGTTCAAGCGTTTGGAAAGATTCATTTGGATGTACAGGAACTAGGAATTGATCTTTTAACCATGTCGGGGCATAAATTTTATGCGCCAAAAGGGATTGGCGCACTATACATCAAAAATGGCGTTGAGCTGGACCCAATAATTCATGGAGGAGGTCAGGAAAACCAATTAAGGGGGGGGACTGAAAACTTACATGGAATCATCAGCTTGGGTATCGCTTCAGAGGACGCGTTAAATCAGCTTGAAAAATCAGATCAGATAAAAAAATTAAGAGACAGATTGGAGGAGGGAATCTTAAAGATTTTTCCTCAAGCCCGAATCAATGGTCACAAAAAATACCGATTACCCAACACCCTGAGCATGATCATACCTGGATTTAGAGGGGAATCTCTTGTTTTGGCCCTTGATCAAAAGGGAATATCAATTTCATCCGGTTCCGCTTGTCGCTCAGGCTCACCCAAACCGTCATACGCTCTGCTCGCAATGGGATTATCTGAAGAGGAAGCCCATTGTACCGTTCGTTTTTCTTTAGGGATCAGCAATACCAAAAGAGATATCGATCTGGTTTTAAAAGCTATTAAAAGTTCGCTAAACGAATCCGAAAACCTATTGAGATTTGTTCCTTGTAGGTAAATTGTCTAATTTGTTTATCATTTATTCAGACCCGTTTAAAGGAAAAACTGTTATGGAAACAACGTTAATTAGCTCAAGAATCAAACTGGTCAATCTATTAAACGAATCTTTTAAATCTCAAATCAGTAAAGACGTTTTAAGTGGGTTGATAAAAGCTCAAAAGAGTTTACCCTGCAAATATTTCTACGATACGCGAGGTTCAAAGCTTTTTGAAGCAATATGCGAATTGCCTGAGTATTATGTGACACGCATGGAGATGTCACTTTTAAATCAATGCGCTCCTTTGATCACTGATGGATTTAATAAAGGAAATCTGGTAGAACTGGGATCAGGTACCAATTGGAAGATCAGAACCCTGATCGATCAATTGGATGATCAATCTTTAAATCAGATTAACTATATTCCGGTCGATGTCAGCAAGTCGGCGATGATTGAAGCTTCTAATGAACTGGTTGATATTTATCCCAATCTGAAAATAAAGGGATTTATAGCCGATTTTACAAGTCAATTGAACATAATCCGCGATAAAGAACCCATGATCATCGTTTTTTTCGGTAGTTCAATCGGTAATTTCAATGAACAGGATAGGGAACTGTTCTTTAATGAAATTGCCAAACTATTGAAACCAGAGGATAAATTTGTTCTGGCGCTTGATATGATCAAGTCGGTTGAAACGCTGGAAATGGCCTATAATGACGATCAGGGGATTACTTCTGAATTTAACAAGAATATACTAAAGGTGATTAACCGTGAGTTGAACGCGGATTTTGACCCTGATCACTTTGAGCATCAGGCGATATTTAATAATGAAGAAAAAAGAATCGAAATGCATCTTAAAGCTAATCGACAAATAAAAGCAACGATAGACAGTCTTGATTTAACGGTTCGATTTGAAAAAGGAGAAACCATTCATACGGAAAATAGCCGAAAATACAGTAAGGATTGTGTCAAAAATATGGCCAGACAGGCCAATTTGTCTATTTACAAATGGCATACCAATAACGAAGATAATTTCTCAATCGTTGAATTTAAGAAAAACCTTAACTAAATGATTTACATGGATAAGGTCGATTGTAAAAAGCTCAAAGAATTTTATAAACCATCAGGAGGCTTATCGGCGGTCAGGGTACCTTCTTGGAAATTTCTTTTGATTAATAGTAAGGGAGACCCTAATGGTTCGGATGTCTATCAAAAAGCCACGGAGTCCCTTTGTTTAACTTCTTATAGTTGAAATTCCAAATTAATAACTAGAATGTCAACCCGGTTATTCCATTATGCCGCTTGAGGCACTTTGGTGAACAGATGAAGGCTTATAGAGCCTTCCAGAATAGAAAACTGGCATTGGACGATAATGATTTTGCAACCTGATTTTACAACCGAGCGAATGTTCATCGATGCCAAAATGGATTATATTTAAAAGAAAAAGATCACTCCGCCTACTTCTGTTCGATTAATGCCCTACGATGAAAGTCACGTAGCCCAAGTACTTTATATTGGTCCCTATGCAGACAAATCAGAAATCAAGGCTATAAACCCTTTGGAAAGCACCATGAAGTTTATCTAAGCGACCCAAGAAAAGTCCCATCCGAGAAAATCAAGACTATTTTATGGCAACCGTTTATATAAGGATAATCATTTCAAACTGTAACATTATATTACTTAAACCAATCATATCATATTAATGGTAGTTATTTTGCCGCCGTATTATTAATGGATATAATGCTTGCCTTAGGCTTGTCATAGACTTGTCGCTTAAATCAGTTGCTCCTAATCAACCCAATCGATTAAAATAAAATCATCTTTGAATATTATGCAATTAAAAAAGTCCTCAGTAGTTAATCAATGAAACGGCTTAAATTTATTTTCCGCTATATCTATCAGTATAAATTTTCATATCTTTTTGGAATTTTATTGATTGTTCTAACCAATTGGATTTCAGTTACCATCCCAAAATACCTGCAGCTTTGCATCGATTTGTTATCCCAGGGAACCGTTCATTTAGAAGATAACCATGAGCAATTATATGATTATCTTATAGTTATGTTTTTATTGGCTATCGGCATTATTTTTATCAGGACGCTATCCAGAATATTTTTTTTCAATCCAGGGAGAGCCATTGAGTATCAAGTAAAAAATGACCTTTTTGAGAAATTGACTAAATTGCAAAAGGATTACTACGATAATAACCCCATCGGTTCGATCATCTCTAGGATTCAAAACGACATCACTGGAGTCAGACTGATTTGCGGTTTTGGTATGATGCAGTTTTTCAATATTTTGACAGCTTTGTCTTTTACCCCGTACATGATGTGGGTTTTGTCACCCACCTTGACCCTTTATTGTGTTATTCCCATCGTTCTGATATTTTTAGTCGTCAGAATCAGTATGCATTACATCATGATTTTTTCTCGCAAAAGGATGACTAAACTTCAAGATTTATCAAGTTTTATCGTCACATCGCTGTCAGGGATCGACATTATAAAGAATTACAGCCTATCTCCATGGAGTCAATCGGTTTTTCAAAAACAAAACAGTGAACTTTTGGATTATTCCCTGAAAATATCTTTGCTTAGGTCCTTCATCATGCCCATCTTACAGAACCTGGAAAATCTTTTAAAGGTACTGGTTTTACTTGTGGGAGGGATTTACGTCATCGAAAATGATTTCACCATCGGTGAATTAACCGCCTTTATCGCCTATGCCGGCCTGTTAACCATGCCAATCACCAGCCTGGGATGGCTGACAACTATCATTCAGCAGGGAATAATCGGGCTTGAAAGTATCGAAACCATCCTTTCGAAAGAGACCCGTGAAGCTGAAGTGCCTGTCATGAGTGAACATGAAAGATTGAAAATCACAGACAAAGAACTCAGGATCGAAAATTTAAATTACGCGTATTCTCCTGAAGGAGAACGGGTGCTTAATAATATTAGTTTTACCATAAAACCTTTTCAAACCGTTGGAATCTTAGGTAAAATAGGATCAGGGAAGACTACCTTGGTCAATTGTATCAACCGATACCTAAAGACATCTCCGGGTCATATATTTTGGGGTGATCAGGATATCACGCAGATGTCCTTTACTGATCTTCGGAATTCGATCAGGACCGTTACCCAAGATAATTTTCTTTTTTCTGATAGCATAAGAAATAATATTTGTTTCGGTCTGCGTGATACACAAATGCCAGATGATGAATGTTTGCGAAAAGCTATTTTCGATTCAGCTTTAGAGGATGAAGTTAACCGCTTCGAATACAAAACCGAAACAATTGTCGGTGAGAAAGGGATTATGTTGTCTGGTGGTCAAAAACAACGCATTAGCCTTGCGCGAGCCTTGGTAGAGCCTTGCGAGATTTTGATTTT
>JAOUME010000163.1 GCA_029881655.1 Deltaproteobacteria bacterium
ATGAGTTATCTTTTTTCGAAACTGATGCTTCCAAGCATCCGCTGGGAATCAATTAATGATGAAAGAAGAAAACCTTACCAGCACCAAAACATCTCCTCAGCTATCCTTTGTGGAGAAATAGAAGTAGGCGAGATTTACGATTTTACTCCCCGGTTTATGAAAAAGCTTGAACTAAAAGAAGATGTTTGTTTGGCGGAATTGGACTTGGAAAAACTGTTTGCGGTTAACAAAAGGGAATATCACCACCTTGGTGTTTCGAAATATCCAGCAGTTATTTTTGAGCTATCCCTCATTGTAGACGGAAAAGTCTATTATCAAGAAATCGAAGATCTGGTTTTAGGGGTTGATAAAACCATTTCCAAGGTGAGTTTTTTAGATGTTTTTTATCCAAAAGATCTACCTGGCAAAAAATCGATTTCCATCCAGGTCGATTTTCGTTCTTGGGAAAAAACACTGAATTCAGAAGAAGTTAAGACGTTACAAGAAAAGTTGGTAGCATCCCTGGAGAAAAGAGGGTACTATTTAAGAGAAAATTAAAGTATGGAAAATCAAGATATCTATACCGTTACAATCGTCCGTAATATCGGAGTACCGATTTCCATGACGATCAGACGATGGAAAATTATTTCTTTTTTGGTGATCTTTGTTTTGGTCTCCTTACTGCTCCTATACGGTTCTATCCAGTTCATCGTCCTTTATTCCAAGTCCACCAAACTAGAAGAAAGGCTTTCGCAGTCTGAGAAAACAGCGAAAACCCTTTCCGAACAAATCGCCCAGAGAGATCAGGAAGGTTTCGTCAAATCCATCAAAACTCAAAACGAAAATCTTTCCAACGTGAAAAAAGCTTTATTAAATCAACCGGAATTTTCTACAGAGGGGATCTGGATATCCAATAAAAGTGGCTTATCCTTAGAAAACCTAAAGGAAGGGGCTTCATTGGAAATTAATGATTTTATAACCCAACTTAAAGGAAATGAAATTTATTTGAAGGTAATGCTAAAAAACACTTCCAATCCTTTACAAGCACTAGGAGGGTATGTTTGTGTTACGCTGGTCAACAATGAGCAGGAAGAACCCTTTTACAAGTCTTTAGCTGGGCCACTTGGTGAAAACGGTTTTCCAACCAGCTTCAAATCTGGAAAACAATTTTTTCTCCAGGAAAATTCCAAGATTCGTTCATCAACCTTAAAACTGGCGGCGACCGATGAAAATAAGTTTTACAATCAAGCGATGGTATTTGTGTTCAGCTACAAAGGAAGTTTACTGGATAAGGCTACATTTGGTCTGAACAAGGATATTTTTTCAAATACCGCTTTACCAATTACTACCAAAAAGGATTTAATAAAGCAGCCGGAGCCAAAGGTTCAGCGACAAAAACCGGAAAAGACCCCTGATAATAAAAATGAAAGATAAATTCAGCGATATTGAAATCAAAGGCCTCTTGGGCCCAGGTAGCCGTTTTGAAGGAGTCATCCGGTTCGAAGGGGCGATTAGGATCGACGGGGTCGTCTATGGAAAAATCATCTGTAAGAACCATAGTCCCAGCATGGTCATCATCACCGAATTGGCGGTAGTCGAAGGCGATATCGTTGCTGATGTTGTCGTCATAGCGGGAATGGTATCAGGAAACATCAAGGCCATCGAGAGACTCGAACTGAGAGCTCCTGGTCGTTTCGAAGGACTTGTATACAGTAGCGACCTTAGCATCCAGGATGGTGCTCTGTTTCAAGGTGAATGCGTGATGATTCGACAATTCAGCGAAGAAGACAAGAAATCCCTGAAAATGGAAGGCTTTTACAATATTCACCATCAAAATATCATCCAGCACGAATCCAAAGCTATCGATGAATTCGATGCCACTCCAGCAATAAAAGTATAAATATTTTTTTTTATCCCACTCCGGCAAGAATTTTGCTATCCCTTATAATAAAATAAACCGGTTTAGACTGTCGCATTTTATTATGAAAATTCCCGCCCCCATATCATTTTTGATCAAAAAAACCTCTTTATTAATGTTTTTATTGGTCATTCCCTTTTTGGTTTCCGCACAGGAAAATCAACTTAAGGACATCAAACTCATCCCCCAAGATGATCTCAAGACCACTCTAAGTTTAATAAGCCAAGAGGCTCCCGATTTCGAGATCGTTGAGAATCTCAAATTAAAAATACTCATCGTTAAGCTACGTAATACCCGTTCCGACAAACTTTCCAGTGTTATCAATTTCAAGGACCCCCTGATCAACGGAGTCAGGATCCAAAGTATTTCCAAAAAAGAACATTGGCTTAAGATCAGAACGAAATATCCCGATCTTAAATACAGCGTTCTTCCTAGAAAAAAAGACTCCAATCTTCTCCAAATCCAGTTTAGCAGAGAAATCAGAGAGGATGACATATTAACTGGCCCTGAGCTGGTTAATATACTTAGAGAATTAAATCCAAAATATGAAAAACTGATTTTACAGTTCGACAAACCTGTAAAATACGACATCATACGCGACACTCAAGCGCCAAACAACCCGATCCAGGTGCGTTTTCTTAATACACGGGTTGAGGACGATCTTATCTTACCGGATGTCAAAACAAAGATCATCAAAAAGATTAAAATCGAAAAAAAAGGAAAGTATCAGGTATTGGTGGTCACACCGACCAAATTCGATTTGATAATCAAAGAATCCCTCAAGAAAAAACCCTTTCAATTAACTCTTCATTTAACCGAAGACAAGGACCGGATCGTGGCGAAAACCGCTAAACAGATGAAACTGGAGAAAAAGAAATTTGAAGCGTTGAAAGAACAAGACCTGGAAAAAACGCGTTTTATCACTTCGAAATTCGAGGAAGCCGAAAGGGATTATAAAAGAAGTAATTATTCTAGCGCGGCTTTGCAGTTTAAAAATATTTTTAATTTTGCGCCAAATCATGAGCTTGGAATCCGTGCGAACTTCCGCTCCGCCGACTCTCTTTTTCAACAGTATCAGCGAAGCCGTATTCCTGAGGATCATGATTTCGTCATCCAAAGTTACAAGAGCGCCATCAACTCTGCTCTGGTAGCCGACCTAGGATTCGAAGATATCCCAAGAGCCTACTACCAGATCGGCAAGAGCCACCTGAAGTTGGAATATTTTGAAGATGCTTTAAACCAGTTTGAAATTATATTGGAAAACTACCCCGCTTCGGTTTATTCCAAAGATTCCTTATTTCAAAAGGGAAAAATCCACCTGAATATGCAACGCTACGAAAGAGCCATCGAAGATTTGGACAAGTTTATCGAAGAAAATTCCCATGCCCCTCAGGTACCGGAAGCCTATTACAAGAAAGGAGAGTCCCAGTTCCAGCTGAAGCAGTATAAAGATGCCAAAGCCAGTTTCGACCGGGCATGGAGCCTTGACCCAGATCTGATGAAAAATGACGCCGAACTGATGTTTCACATGGGAGAGGCTTATTATGAAAACGAGGACTACCAGACGGCTCGATCAATTTACGAAATACTGATCGACCGTTATAAAAACAAGAAATTCAGCAATCTCGTGGCCATCCGGATCGGAGATTTTTTAAGAGCCGAGGACAAAGAAGACGACGCAATTAAAGCCTATGAGAAGGCCATCGTTGAATACAGCAAAGAACTCCTGCTGATAGGAAAACTCAGAATCGCCAGCATCTATTCGGAAAAACCGGAAAAGGGAATGCACCAAAAGGCCTTGGAAATCTATGACTTTATCATCGACAGATATCCATTATCTGACCAGGTGCAAGAAGCAATGCTCCGAAAAAGCCTTACCCTATCACTCTTTCAGTACTATGATAAAGCAGTAACAAATCTGGAAGGATTTTGCGAAAAATACCCAGATGATATCTATGTTAAAAACAGAATCATTCAAAACCGTATCATCGAAACTATCAACGACCATATTAGGGATTACTATTTCCAGCACAAATATCTTGATGCTTTGGGGGTTTTCGAGAAGTACGAAAAAAAATACTATCTCATGCCTCAAAACAGTGCTTGTTATATTAGGAATGAAGCGTTGGAGTTTGGAGAAAAGGTAAAACCTCTCTACGACAAGGCCCCGATCTTTGTGATCGCAGATTCCTTTTATCGCTTGGGACTACATGACAAAGCCATCGATATCTTCGACATCATCTTAAAAGACCCCCAGAACCCTCATGCTCCATTAGCTTTGATGAACAAAGGCAGGATCATGGATATCAAGAATAACCCCGAGGCGGCTCAAGAGCTTTACGCTCATTTTATCAAGAGCTATCCAAACCATTCTTTTACGCCCACGGCCAAAAGATCCTTGGGCAATTCATATTACAAGGTGCAACGGCCTGACCGTGTCGAAAGAGCGATCCGAATTTACAACCAAACCATCAGGGATTATCAGGATTCAGAAAACAATCTGGAGCGGGAAATCATCCCTTCTTGCTGGTTTGCTCTTGGTAATCTTTATCAGGAAATAGGACAGTACGACAACTCTATCAACGCCTATAAAAAAGCATTGAGCTCTTACGAACATCCTCTCCAGGATGAGGAAGTTGAAAATTTCATTGTGGATACTCACTTCATCTTGGGAAATCTTTACTTTGAGCTTAACCAGATTCCTGAAGCAATGGAGACCTACAATACCGCAATTTCGCATTTCCCCAATTCTGAAAAAACTCCTTGGGCAAAATATCAAAAAGGCCAGATCTTTATCAAAAACAACCAGAAAGAAAAAGCCCTAAAGATATTCGAGGAATTGGTCGTCGCATCCAAGAGCTATCCCGATGCCCTGTGGGGACCCATGGCCAAAGAAAGTCTTAACGCCATGGTCAACGATTTGAACTTTAAAAAATACCTTCAAAGAACACCAACCGCCACCGTCAACAACGGCATCTAGGACAACTTCTGAACCTGTCAAATAAGCATTTACTTCAACTTGGCATTATATCATAATGAAAAAAAGATTATAGATGCGGAATTATTTAAGATTTTTAAAAGAATCCGATCATCCAATAGGTTAATTCAACTTCAATAATATGGTTTTTTCGGAAAAAACTGCCGTCATCGAAGTGAAAGGACTCTGTAAGTACTTTAAATCTTTAAAGGCTGTGGATGAATTGGATCTTGAAATTCAAAAAGGTGAATTCGTCGCGCTTTTAGGACCCAACGGAGCGGGAAAGACTACCTTGATCGAGATGATCGAAGGAATTCAGACACCCGATGCGGGTGAAATCAAAATCTTTGGAATGAGCTGGAAAGAGAATCCCATTTTTCTTCATGAAAAAATTGGCATCGCTCTTCAGGAAACCCGATTTACAGACAAGCTAACCGTCATGGAAACCTTAGGGCTTTTTCAGAGCTTTTATCACCAAAGTGAACGGCCACCAGATGACATCATCGATCTGGTGGGACTCAAAGAAAAAAAAGACATCTATACCCAGCATTTATCTGGCGGACAGAAACAAAAACTGGCCTTAGCCATTGCAATTATCAACCGCCCTGAAATCCTGCTCCTTGACGAACCCACGACCGGACTAGATCCCCACGCCCGGCAGGAAATTTGGGAAATTCTACTTCGGTTAAAACAAGCGGGGGCTACCTTGATTCTGACGACTCATTATATGGAAGAGGCCGAACAGCTCTGCGATAGAATTCTAATCATGAACCAAGGGAAAATCATCGCGGAGGGGTCCCTTGAAGATCTTTTAAACCAAAATAATGCGGTCGAAATCATCGAATTCCAATCGGCTCAATTAATCCAAAGAGAGGCCTTATTGAAAACCGAAGGAGCCATTGAGCTTTATTTGGAACCAAACCAGACGAAAGGCCGTCTCAAGGTCAAAAACCTGATCAGAGCGCTACCAAGCTTTTTGGATTTAGCCCAAGGCAACATGATTGATCTAATCTCCCTTCAGGGACGCAAAATGACCTTAAACGACCTGTTCGTCAGCATGACTGGAAGACGACTCGATGAGTAGCGCCCTTAAAAACCTGATCATCACTCAGTTTAAGGTTTTTTTCCGAGAACCGGGTGTTTTGTTTTGGGTATTTGGGTTTCCCATCT
>JAOUME010000164.1 GCA_029881655.1 Deltaproteobacteria bacterium
CATTTCGTCTCCGAATTCCTGATCCATTTCTACCAGATCGTCACCCTCGTCCATCATTTCGTCTCCGAATTCCTGATCCATTTCTACCAGATCGTCACCCTCGTCCATCATTTCGTCGCTATCGATTTCCTCAATCGGTTCATCGTGAACGGCCATGGTTTCATCCAGCAGAATATCCTCGGAGTCGTCCTCGTTTTCAAACTCCATCAGTTCGGTTTCCCCGTCCTCCGAATCCTCCGAATCCAAATCCATCAAAGAATCACCCTCTGCGGCCGAATCCTGGGACTCATTACTCTCTCCCTCGCCTTCATAACCAAATAACATGGATTCGTCAGTCTCCGATTCAACGGAATCACCTCCGAAACTGGCCAGTTCCCGCTCAAGATCGTCATCGTCTTCAACTTCCTTGATATCTTTGATATCAGGAACCTCCACAGCGTCGCTCTCGTCCAAACCGAGCTCTTCCTCCAGTTCGTTGAGTTGTAATTCATCACTCCCGGAAGCCCCGGGCTCTGTGAGATCATCTCCCAGATCATCATCCAGTGAAAGCTCGTCCCCCACGGAAGCGGCATCCGAACCTTCATCGTCCGATCCCAAATCATCCATGCCCAGGTCATCTCCCAGATCATCATCCAGTGAAAGCTCGTCCCCCACGGAAGCGGCATCCGAACCTTCATCGTCCAATCCCAAATCATCCATGCCCAGGTCATCTCCCAGATCATCATTTAGGGAAAGTTCATCGCCGGCGGCACCGGTATCATCCAATTCCAAATCATCCATGCCCAGATCATCGCCCAGATCCAAGTCATCCATTTCATCGAGTCCTAAATCATCTGCCATTATCGGCTCCTCTCATGGTTGTTACCCAGGATTGACCAAATCATTCCCGGATCGCGATTTTTATCTTCGAGTTGATAACTCATTGTACAAACTATACGTTAATGTTAGCTTCTAGTTGTTCATCATTGAGAAAAAAGGGGTTTATCCATAGATGAACCAGCCTTAAATTCATTTGTCGCTTCAGCAATGCGAAAAGCAAACCAAATTTTAGAAAAAATAACAAACGAGTATCCCCAGCTTTCAATTTCAACCCCGCTTGTCGAAAAAACAGTCGATTTCCTGTCGCTTTTAAAAAAGCGGAATCAGACGATGAACCTAACCTCCATCAGGGATGACGAGCAGATGGTCGTCAAACATGTGCTGGATTCGTTGGCGATAGTAAAGCTGTTTTCAAATGATGAATTCGAGCAATTTGCCCAAGGAAAAACACTGGATCTTGGATCGGGCGCAGGGCTTCCAGGGGCGGTGCTTTGTATTTTTAATCTTTTGATGAATTTGACTTCCATCGATAAATCACCCAAAAAAATCGACTTTCAGCTATCGGTAAAAAATAAATTGGGACTTGAGGGATTTCATCCGCTTCATGCCAATTTGAAGAAGTTCATAATGGACCCCAACCACCACAACCAATATAATCTTATTTTAGCAAGAGCGTTCGACCAAATCCAGGGAATATTTGAACTTTCACGGGATTTGCTTGTAAAAAACGGTTATCTAGTATTATGGAAAGGCAGAAATTGGCAAAAGGAATATGACGTAGTCCCATCCGTTCTAAAAAACAGGTTTGATCTGGAGAGTAAGGTGACCTATCAATTTGGAGACGGGACTTTTGGCGGTACTATTTTACGATTTTCCCTTAAGGCATGATTTTAAACTAAAAGCGCTAAAGGCGATGAAGGATAAGATAAAATTATTGGTGGTGGGATCGGGCGCGATCGGGAGTTTTTACGGGGGGAAACTGGCCCGGACAGGGCTTTCGGTTTCGTTGCTTTGCCGCTCGGATTATGAGGTGGTGAAACGTGACGGCGTCAGTGTCAGAAGCTATCAGGGCGATTTTCATTTCAGTCCAGCCCAGGTTATTAGCTCCGCCGCAGAGTATAAGGAGAAAGCGGACTATGTCCTGGTCTGTCTAAAAGTGCTTCCAAAGGTTGACTTGGTGGGGATTATAAGAGACGCAGTCCACCCAGAGACGGCGATCGTACTGATCCAGAACGGCATTGAAATAGAGCCGGATGTCAAAAAAGCCTTTCCCCAAAACGAGATCATTAGCGCTATCGCCTTTATTTGCGTTAACCGACTTGAATTCGGGCTGGTCGATCATCTGGACTACGGTCGAATGGAGATGGGTCTTTATCCAGATGGAACTTCCCAAAAAACAGAGCGGCTGGCCGGGTTTTTCAAGGAAGCCGGGGTTCCCTGCCGGCTGAGCGAAAAAATCATCGGGAACCGCTGGCAGAAACTGCTATGGAACGTTCCTTTTAATTCGCTCTCGGTTATCGGGGGCTTGATCGATACCAAAAAGATCATGGATTCGCCAGAAGCGGTCGCACTTGTCCGTAAAATCATGGCGGAGCTGATTCTTCTGGCCGGGAAAACGGGGTATTTCCTTGATGAGGACTTGATCGAAAGGATGATTGCGGACACCAAAAAGATGGAGCCATATAAAACCAGCATGCTGCTGGACTATGAGGCCAAAAGGGAAATCGAAGTGGAAGCGATACTGGGCAATGTGATCAAGATCGCCAAAAAACAGCAGTTGAGCCTTCCTTATATCGAAAGCCTCTATGGTTGTCTGAAACTGCTGGATGATCAAAACCGGTCTGAAGGGCTCTAAAAAGTCAGGCTGGGAAAATAACCCCTTAGCTGATAGAGAATATCTCTGGTCTGTTGGTAGCGGTTCATGGTGTAAAAATGAAAGGCGTTAAAGCCTTTGTTAATGAGATCCTCAACCTGCTCGACGCTAAAATCCCGCCCGAATTTCTCCAGATCTTCGGGGCTGTCCTTGTATTTCTCCAGTCCAGATTTCAGTTTTTTGGGGATGGAAGCCCCGGAAAGCTCGATGATACGGATGATCTGGTTGGAACTGGAGATAGGGAAGATTCCAGGGACAAGGGGAGCCTTGATGTTATGTTTGTCGAGATTTTCCTGGAGTTCCACCATAAACCTATTGTCAAAGCAGCACTGGGTGACGATACCGTCCGCTCCCGATTCGACCTTTTCGATCAGGTGTTTGAAATCGTCTTTCTTGGAAGGGTTCTCGGGATGGCCCTCGGGATAACCCGCGACCAAAATGCCGATTTCCGAGTTTTCCTTGATGAAGCTAACCAGTTCGCTGGCATAGGCAAAGCCGTTTTGAGGCTTGACGAAGTTTTCCTGCCCCTTGGGTGGGTCTCCCCTTAAGGCCAGCACGTTTGAAACGCCTTGTTTCTCAAGTGACCTAAGCAATTCCTTTACCTGATCTCGGGTCATGCCCACACAGGTAAAATGGGCCACACAGGTCACCCCCGCCAGATTGGTCAAAGCCGATGCGATTTCCAGCGATTTCTCGGCGGTGGAGCCTCCCGCTCCGTAGGTGACGCTGAAAAAATCAGGATTGAGGCTTTTAAGGTTGGCGATGGTCTGGTAAATCTGCTTGAGTCCCAGTTGGGTCTTGGGTGGAAAGATTTCGAAGGAAACGTGTGTGTTGTATTTGAAAATGTCGGAAATTCTCTTTTGCATTTGTAAGGTTCTGGTTGAAGTTGACCAAACCGACAAAGGTTTTTTATTAATAAGGAGGCTTAAAGCCCGCCTCAGTAAAGATCCAAAAAACGCCTGAGGATCTGTTTGCCATCCTTGGTTAAAATGGATTCGGGATGAAACTGGATGCCCTCGATTGGATAATCCTTATGCCTCAAACCCATGATGACATTGTCCTTGGTCCAGGCTGTTATCTCCAGGCAGTCAGGCAAGGTCTCCTTTCTTAAAATCAGAGAGTGATAGCGTCCCACAAGAAGATTTTGAGGAAAGCCCTCGTAGATGCCCTGGTTTAGGTGCGTGATTTCGGAAGTCTTGCCGTGAAAGAGCGTTGAGGCCTTGACGACTTCAGCGCCAAAAACAGCCCCGATGGCGAGATAGCCCAGACAGATACCCAAGATGGGAATCTCCTCACCGAAGCGGAAGACGACCTCCCGAGAGATTCCGGCTTCCAGAGGTGTTCCGGGACCGGGGGAAATAACGATTTTATCGGGCTTTAAGCCGCGAATTTCATCAATGGTGATTTTATCGTTGCGGTAAACGACCAACTCTTCGCCCATCTCGCCCAAATATTGATACAGGTTGTAGGTGAAGGAATCATAATTATCGATTAAGAGGATCACGTTATTGACTCCTGGCAAATTGAATCGATTTCATTAGCGCTTTGGCTTTGTTCAGGCATTCTTCGTATTCGCTTTGAGGTACCGAGTCTGCCACGATTCCGGCACCGGCCTGGATTTGGGCGGTGTTATCCTTGAGGATGACTGAGCGGATGCTGATACAGGAATCGAAATTTCCATCGAAATCCATATTGACGACCGCGCCACCGTAAAAACCCCGCCTGGAACTTTCAAGGTTATCGATGATCTGCATCGCCCTGACCTTGGGCGCTCCCGAAAGCGTTCCCGCGGGGAAACAGGCCTTTAAAATGTCGGCGTTGTCGATGTCCTTGGCGAGTTTTCCCTCCAGATTGGTCACGATATGCATAACGTGTGAGTAGTTTTCGATCACTTTGAAATCAGTCGGCCGGATGCTCCCGAACTGGCAAATTCTTCCCAGATCGTTTCTTCCCAGATCGAGCAGCATCATGTGCTCGGCGATCTCCTTGGGGTCGTTTAGAAGTTCCTCGGCCAAGGCCTTGTCTTCTTCCGGTGTCGCACCCCTTTTGCGGGTTCCCGCGATGGGTCTTAAGGTGAGGGTATCTCCCTGGCGTTTAACTAGGATCTCGGGTGAAGAGCCGGCGATTTTGAAGTCCGGGTAGTTCAAATAAAACAGATAGGGACTGGGATTGACCCGGCGCAAGGACCGGTAGACCTCGAACGGGTCGCCTTCGTATTCCATTTGAAACCGAAGCGACAAAACGACCTGGAAGATATCGCCCTCGATGATATGGTTTTTGGCGGTTTTAACGGCCTCAATGTACTCGGGTCTCGACATGTTGGCGGTGAATTCCGGTTCGGTTTTGGCTATTTCTCGGGTGATGGGGATGGTCTTCTTCGTTACCGGCTTAGATAACAGATCCAGGATTTTCCCGATTTGCTTGATGCCCGAATAAAAAGATTTCTCGTCGCCCGCCGGAACCTGGACAATCACCGTAATTGACTGAAACAGGTGATCAAAAACGATCACGCTGCGGGGCAGGACAAAGAGGGAGTCGGGCATGTTCAGATGATCGGGGGCCTGGTCCGGGATCTTTTCGATATGGCGGACGCAGTCATAGCCAAAATAGCCCATCATGCCGCCGTGATAGGGATGAAGCTCATCTAAAATCGCCGGTCTGAATTCCTCCATGACCTTTAAAAGCTCATCAAAAGGATCGCCTTGAAGAGTTTTTGTATCCCCTTCTTTATAAATCAGCTCTATTTGGTCGCCTTTGGATTTAAAGGTTAAAAGGGTATCCAGGCCGATAAAGGAGAATCTCCCGAGTTTCTCGTTTTGCTGGACCGATTCGAGGAGATAAGAATAAGGCGAAAGCTCCTTCAGTGTCTGGTAAACCAAGACGGGCGTAAGACTATCTCCCATAATTTTGGTGTAAAGGGGGATGTACTTGACTTCTTTTGAAAGCTGAAGATATTTTTCCAGTCCAGGCTGAATCATAGGTTATGAATTTATCGGGTTCTAAAAGTTAATAATTAGTCCTGTCAGAAAAAGCGGTCATTGAAAAACCGCAAACCGTTATCGAACTGAATTGTAGGTTTTTCTTGATCTGGATGCAAGCTTAAAGATCATGTCCAGCTTTATTGAGGGAGTTGTCGGCGTTTAAATTATCCTGGATGGATAAAAACATCTCTCTTGGAAGGCGCTTTTTAGTGCGGGGAGGTTTGATCGTTCTTTTTAGGACGAAATTATACAGCAGGGGGTTATAGCTGTAAATCTC
>JAOUME010000030.1 GCA_029881655.1 Deltaproteobacteria bacterium
TTTGATGCACGAGGGAGAACTCCCCGTCATGGCGGGTCTGATAGCCTCCCAGACGGTCTATCAATTCGGAGACCATCAGGTCCCCGAGGTGGACGAGTACCTGAGTCCCGATAAGGTTCTGGAACTGGGTGAGCTCAGGATCAAGGTGATGGAAACCCCGGGGCATTCTCCCGGAGGAGTCTGTTTTATCGTGAACGACGCGGTTTTTACGGGCGACAGTCTTTTCGACGGCAGTATCGGCAGAACCGATTTGCCGGGAGGATCGATGCCGACCCTGATGGATTCGATCAAAACAAGGATTCTTTCGCTTGACGATGCGTTTAAGGTTTACCCCGGCCATGGCCCCTTCACGACCATCGGCAAGGAGCGGCAATCAAATCCCTTTTTAACGGGTGACGGTTTTTTTTAAATGACTTGGAATTAACGGAAAAAGGTCGCTGTTGATATTTTCAGTGACTTCTTAGGACCCTGGTATTCATGCTGACCGAACTGCTTTATTATTTTCTGCCCTACCAGATCTTTAAGTCGGTATTTTTCCGCGGGGGACTGACCTATCTGACGACCTATTTCATGATCAACATCATCATGCCCTATGTGATCCGTCTATTCCGCCGCAGGGGCATCACCTCCGATTTTACCACCACGGACCATACCCATGGCCCCTATCAGGGTGCCACGCCGATCATGGGAGGGGTCGTTTTGATACCCTCGATTATCCTTTCGATCCTGTTTTGGGCCTGGATCAATACCTATACGGTCGCTTTGATTCTGATCATTCTGGTGTACTCGATCATCGGCGGTATCGACGATTTCGCCAAAATCCTGCACAAAAGGAAGGTGAAGCGAGGTCTCGCGCAAAGAAAATCCTACAGCGACAAGGCCGACGGCATCCCGGGTTCCGTGCGTTTGACGCTGGAGATTTTCTTTACGCTGGCGATCATCGGAAGCCTTTTCTGGTACAACAACAGCATCGACGGTCATTTGCATATCCCGATGATACCGATGAAAACCTGGTTTCCCGAACTGTCGGCTTATCTTTTCATCCCGTTTATCACTTTGGTCATCGTTGGAGGAGCCAACGCGGTCAACCTCACCGACGGGCTCGATTCGCTGGTAACCATCCCGATCATGACCTGCGCGGTCTTTATCGCGGCGGCGGCTTATATCGCCGGAGATGTCGATTGGAGCAATAAGCTTAAAATCCTTTTCATCTCCCATGAGATCAAGGAGGTTTCCATTTTCGCCATCGCGGTTTTTTCGGCCTGTATCGCCTTTTTGAAGTTCAATTCCCCGCCGGCCTCGATCTACATGGGGGATATGGGATCACTCGGCCTTGGCGCGGGTATCTGCACCATGTTTTTTTTCATCAAGGCGGAACTCTACCTGCCGATCGTGGGGTGGGCTTTTGTGGTGGCGGCCTTAAGCGCCATTTTACAGAGAGTTTGGTTTAAAATCGCGCTCTGGAAAAAAGGCCGTGAGTGGGCTCAAAAAAACCGCATGTTTTACAGAGCCCCTTATCATCACCATAAACAAATGGTCTTCACCTACCGCGAGAGTTCGCCGGAGATCCATTCGATCTGGCATCAAGTCATCACCCGGTTCGGTTTCGGAAAAATCTTAGACGAAGACAAATTCCTGACACAGGAACAGGTCAACAACAAGGTTATCTGGTCCAACCACCTTAAATCGGTTTTTTATCTGGTGGTGGCCATCATGATCTACTTCAAGGTCCGTTAACAATCAAGGTTATTTAATGATCGACATCAAACTCATCCGCCAGGACATCGATACTGTCCGCAAAAGTATTCACGACAGAAAAGCCAGGGTCGATCTGGAAGAAATCCAGGCCCTGGACAGCTCACGCAGGGATATCCTCTTTGAGATCGACAATCTCAAAATGAAAAGAAACGAAAATTCGGCCGCCGTCGGCAAGGGGAACCTTGCGCCGGACGAGAAGGGGAAACTGATCACCCAGACCAAGGAACTGGGAGAGAAAATCAAGCAGGGGGATCAAAAAATCCGGGAACTCGAAGAGGCGATTTCCGGTAAAATGCAACTCATCCCCAATATCCTCAATGAAAGCACGCCTCTTGGCGACTCCGAGGAAGACAACCCGGAGATCAGAAGATTTGGCGAGCCCAGGATTTTCGACTTTCCGGTCATGGACCACGCCGATATCGGCACCGCCTTGGATCTGCTCGATTTTCCGCGGGGAGTCAAGCTCGCCCAATCGAGGTTCACGCTCCTAAAGGGAGCCGGAGCCAGACTTGAGCGCGCCTTGATCAATTTCATGCTCGATACCCACACCGGACAAAACGGCTACCAAGAGATATTCCCGCCCCTTTTGGTCAACCAGAACGCCATGCGGGGAACCGGACAACTGCCCAAATTCGAGGAGGACCTCTTTAAGACCACCACGGGACTCTATCTGATCCCCTCGGCGGAAGTGCCCCTGACCAATATCTATAACGACGAGATCCTCAGGGAAGAAGAACTGCCGATCTGTTTTACGGCTTACACGCCCTGTTTTCGTAGCGAGGCGGGTTCCTACGGCAAGGACACCAAAGGCTATATCCGCCAGCACCAGTTCAACAAGGTGGAGTTGGTCAAATTCGCCCACCCGGACCAGTCGTTTGATGAGCTTGAAAAACTGGTCCGGAACGCCGAGATGATCTTAGAGCTTTTGGAGTTGCCCTACCGGGTCATTTCCCTCTGCTCGGCCGATATCGGCTTTAGCGCCGCCAAGTGCTACGACCTGGAGGTCTGGTTGCCCTCTGAGAACCGCTACCGGGAGATTTCCAGTTGCTCCAACTGCACCGATTTTCAGGCCAGAAGAGCCAATATCCGCTTTAAACCCAAAGAAGGAGGGAAAAACCGCTTCGTGCATACCCTGAACGGCTCGGGACTCGCCGTGGGGCGGACCCTGGCGGCCATCCTGGAGAACTACCAGACCAAGGAGGGAGGTTTGATCGTGCCGAAAGTGCTCGTGCCTTACATGGGGGGCTTGACAGAAATCCTGAGAAATCATTAAAAGTTAAGTTCAACTTGGAGGGATGGGAGAGTGGTTGAATCCGGCGGTCTTGAAAACCGTTAAGCGCAAGCTTCGGGGGTTCGAATCCCCCTCCCTCTTCCAGTAATATTTGGTAGTTGTCCAACTGCCTGACCCTATTAACTCCTGATTCTAAGCCTTGAGTCAAATCAGTTCAATTGCTCCTGCTTACCGACACATACAGGTTCCTCTCAAGGCCAAATTCAAAGCAATCCTATCTTTTTTATATTTGAAGCGGGATCACCCTCATTTATCTTTATGGTTTTATTCTCCAAAAGAATATGGGATGCTGATGGTTTGCTAAGGTGTCCAGCAAATCGGGGGGAGGTCAAACCTAATCAGAATCGAACTATGGATATATTAAAAAAAATAGGTTATGATGACTGGTTTTATGCCCAAGTTGACGTCGATAAATCAACCGGTCATGACATCGCGCGCGTTGTTTCAGTACACAAAGACAGCTATGTCATTACAAAGGGCCAGGGAGAAGCTTTTGCTGAGCTTTCCGGGAATCTGCTCTATACAGCCGATTCCTCATTAGATCTGCCAACAACCGGGGATTGGGTTTATGCTGATTTTTTTGACGGCGACTCCCACGCGATTATCCATGGATTGCTGCCTAGAAAAACCCTATTAAAAAGAAAAACAGCCGGAAAGCAGGTAGAGTTTCAGCTCATCGCCGCCAATATTGATCATGCTTTTATACTTCAATCGGTAGATTTCAATCTAAATCTTAGAAGATTGGAGCGATATTTGGTGATGGTAAAGGAGTGCAAAATTACTCCGGTAATTCTTCTAAGCAAATGCGATTTGATTTCTCCAGAAAAAGTTGCGGAAATAAAGGTGAAAATATTAGACATTGCTCCTCAAACGAAGGTATTGGCATTTAGTAATATAAACAGTGAAAGTATTGATGCGATTAAAGGTCTGTTATCGCCTGGGAAGACCTACTGTTTGCTCGGCTCGTCTGGTGTTGGAAAAACGACTCTTTTAAATAGCATCCTTGGCAGTGATCGATTTGAAACACAGTCAGTCAGTAAAAAAGACAGCAAGGGCAGACATACTACTACAAGCCGAGAGCTAATCTTGCTAGATAATGGAGCGTTATTAATCGATACTCCAGGAATGAGAGAACTCGGCAATATGTCAGTTGATACAGGTCTTAACGAAACGTTTACAGAAATCTTGGAATTGACCATGCAATGCAAATTTAAGAATTGCTCCCATACCACTGAAAAAGGCTGTAAAATATTAGCAGCGATAAATAATGGTGAATTATCCAAAGAGCGTTTCAATAATTACATTAAAATGAAAAAAGAATCTGCTTTTAACGAAATGTCATATTATGAAAAAAGAAAGAAGGACAAGAACTTTGGAAAAATGATCAAATCAGTTCTCAACAAAAAACATAACCAATGAATCTTACACTGTTATAAACAAATTATCTTTAGAAAAGTTTTTGATGTTGTATAGTCTGGCAGTTTACATCAATTCAATTTAATATCGTGAAGTACCCCCATTATTCGGACCATTTTTGATGTTAGAATTGGGTTTAAAAATTCGTTTTGATCCTCTGTTTTTCATTAAGCCACGTTTTGTTTATAAATAGCTAATATCATTAGGTTAATTATCAAGGGATAAAAAAGGACCTTTTTCACCAAAGACATATAAATCTTCATTAATCATCAATCAGCAGGAAAATAAAATTTAGATTTACGAGTCGAAACTATAAAATGCAGTGTAAATTTAATGGAGGGGTAGAATATTTTAAATATCCCCACTTTAAGTCCCCAAAGCGGGAACAAAGGAGTAGTTTTATGGGAAAGAATATAGTGTCCGGTGCAACTTAAGCATATAAGGAAACCGGCCCCATTTCTCACCCCCGGTTTTCCAGATACCAGCGGCAGGTCTGCTCCAGTCCTCTTTCCAGTCCGATCTTGGGATACCAGCTCAGCTCCTCGATCTTGTTCCGCATGAAGCCCACGGCGATGGGCTGGTCGTCGGCGATGCCGTCGAATTCGATCTTGCCCTCGTAGCCCATCATCTCGGCGCAGAGGGAGGCGATTTCCAGATGGCTTGAGAGCCGGCCGGTGCCGAAATTGATCGGCTGATGGAAATGGACGTAACTGCGCATCAGCATGATACTGGCCTCCGCCATATCGTCCTCGAAAAGATACTCCCGCATCAGCTCGCCTGTTCCATGAAAGAGGATCTGATCCTGATTCGCCTTCTTGGCCTTGGCGATTTCCCGGACGAAAAGGGCGACCTTGTTGGGGTAGGGGGCGTCGAAGCGGTCTCCGGTGCCGAAAAGCTGAATGGGGATGGCCACGATATTCTTCGTCCCGTACTTGCGGTTGTACTCAAGGCACATCTTCAGCCCGGCGATCTTCGCCAGACCCAGCGGCTCGGACATCTTGTCCATGGGATTACTCAAAAGGTAGTCCTCCTGGATGGGTTGGGGTACGTTCTGTGGGTAGATTGAGTCGCAGCCGTAAAACAGCAGCATCTTGACATCATTCAGATAGGACTGGTGGATGAGATTGTTTTGAATCCGCAGGTTATCGAGCAGAAACCGCGTGGGACTGGCCGCCACCGCGTCCCGGTTGCCATGAACACCGGCTGCCATAAAGACGAATTGGGGCTTTTCCCGCTCAAAAAAATCGGCGACCGCTTTCTGATCGCGCAAGTCGAGCTCGGCGCGGGTCCGGGTGATGATGTTGTTGTATCTCTTCTCCGCCAGATGCCGCATCAGAGCGCCTCCGATCAGTCCCTGATGTCCGGCGACATAAATTTTTTCATGGATTCGCATGGGCTTCTTCCTGTCTGGTTTGTTTAAATCTAACCTAAATCAAGTGATCGTTTTTAGAAAGATAATAATTCGCATCATATTGATTTTTTTACGCTATTAAATTATTTTACCCGCCTTTTATGGGGACTATCCGGGTAAATTTCCCGACCGTTAAATTCAGCCACCCTTACAGGTCAGTCCTGCCACCTGATCCATTCGAACTCTGGCGAAAGGTGCTGCCTGTCGATCCTGACCAGCAGGACCTCGAGCCTCGTTCCGATCAGAATGGATCTCTTGGTCTTTCGGCCTCGGACGATGAGGCTGTCGCCCTCAAGGTTGTAGTGGTCATCCTGGATGCTTCTGAATGGGACGAAGCCTTCGATGTAGGGCTCGCTGATCGTTACGAACAAGCCGCTCCCGATCATTCCCGATACGGACGCTTCGAACAGCTCACCGAGTTTATGGGCGATGAAAAGGGTTTTCTTTAGTTTTACCGCGGATCTTTCAGCCTTTTCCGCGGATCGTTCCTTGTCCGATAAGCCTTCAGCCGTAAAATCGAGAATCGGCCGTGCGGGCTTTTTGTACAGGAACGTCTTGATCGCACGGTGGCATAACAGATCGGGATAGCGACGAATCGGCGATGTGAAATGACAATAATGAGTCGCTGCCAGCCCGAAATGACCTAGCCTGTGAACCCCATATCGGGCTTGAGGCAGGGTTCTTAAAAGCATATACTCGATAAAGTCGATAGAGGAATTGTCTTTGGCTGCATCCAAAATTTTATTGAAATGCTTTGGTGAGTCAAGCTTCGTGACTTTTACGTTGAGGTTCCAAAGATTAATTCTGGCCTTGCGGACATCATCGGCTAAAGGGGCTAGGTGATTGCGCCAAACGATGGGGATCTTGTTTTTTTCACAAAACAACCCCACATTTTCATTGGCCTCAATCATAAATTGCTCAATGATCTTCATGGCGTCCGACTGGTAATTTTTTTTAATTTGGATGATGGCCCCTTTTTTGTCCCTGATAAAAAGACTGTCAGGGAGGTTAAAATTGATTGAGCCTCTCAAATTTCTTTTATGGGCAAGGATGTTAGATAGTTCCTGGTAAAGAGTGATCCTCTCTGTTAAAGAGGGATCGTTTTTAGCTTTTAAAAGCTTTCCCGTCGCAAAAAAGCGGTCCACCTCATCATAGGTCAGCCGATGTTGATTCTTGATCAGGCTTAAGTAGATTTTCGTTTTTAAAACTTTGCCTAATGGATCAATTAACATTTCGCAGGTTAACGTTTTGCGGTTAAGCCCTTTTTTAAGACTGCAGAGGTGGTTGCTCAATGACTCCGGTAACATCGGCACGGCGAAATCAGGCAAGTAGGTGCTTGTGCCTCTAAAGAGAGCCTCTTTGTCCAGCGGTTTTCCAGGTCGGACATATTCTGAAACATCAGCGATGGCCACGTATAGACGATAATTTATTCCTTCTTTTACAGCATAGACGGCATCATCGAAATCCTTGGCATCCTTGCCGTCTATGGTAATGAAAGGGATCGATCTCTGGTCTATTCTTTGACCATTTGGTTCAAAAGAAACGCTTTTTTTAAATTTCTGGCATTCCCGCAGAACCTTGGTCGGAAAAAGGGTTTGAATCTGGTTCGTCTTGAGAATTGTTTTTAGCTGGGATTCCTCGTTTATTTCCAGCGGGTGCTCGATGATTACACCTTCTGGTTCCTGCCCTAAGTCGGGGTACTTGGTGATTTTAAGAAAAAAGAGATCCCCACTTGGGGGTTGTATCCATTTCTCGCGTTTTACCTTAAAGTGGTAAGGTAATGCTTGATTTAATGGCTTAAGGTAATACTGATCCTTTACAAATGATAAAGTTCCACAAACCACCTCGACCTTATGACGGTCAAGATTAAGAAGAGAAGCGGTTTTTTTATTTTCGGATTTGCCGCTGAGACAGAAGAATATCTCATCTCCATGCATCAGCAAAGAGCGATCCTGTTTGTTTGGAATGTAGCGATTTTTAGAGTTGATGGACTGGATGTAAAGGTGATGATGAAGGTTTATGACGATGCCTTTTTGAGCTCCCTTGAGTTCGGAGAGGGACTTTTGTTTTGAACTTCTCTCAGACCGTTTTCCCAAGTGGGTTGAGGAGGAATCTCGTACAAGGTAGTATCGGTTTTTTCTTTTCACACACTTTCCAAGACGTGATAAGGCGCGGATCGTTTTCCTAAGGGCGGTTTTTTTATCTTTTTTTAGACTCAGTTTTAAAAGCAACTCCTGTAAGGTCAGTCCTGATGGGTTGGCCGAAGCCAAAAGAGAACTTAGCGTTTTTTGGTCGATTTTCATCAGGAGTAATCAAATGAGAGTGATGAGAAACTAGAATTAGTTTCAGTAATAAAATCACACGGATTTCTTTTTTTGTTGCTTGAAATATAGTTCAAAGAAATCTTTTTTAAACTTTGGAAATTCACCCTTTATAATCGCATTTCTCATATTTGTCATGAGTTGAATATAAAAGGTCGTGTTGTGAATTGAGGTCAAAGTGGCGCTTAAAACTTCGTTGCAGGTAAATAGGTGATTTAGATATGCCCTGGAGAAGTTGGAGCAACAGTAACATCCACAACTCAAATCCACAGGAAACTTATCCTTTTTATATTGATGTTGGGTAATGCGAAATCGTCCTCTGGTGGTAAAAAGCACTCCCGAACGGGCATATTTGGTTGGAATGACGCAATCCATCATGTCGATGCCTCTTTCAACCGCTTCGAAAATGTCCTCAGGTAGTCCGATGCCCATAACATATCTCGGCTTATCGATCGGCATTTCTGGACAGGTATAGTCAAGGACCTTTTTCATGTTCTCGATCCCCTCGCCTACAGAAAGACCGCCGATGGCATAGCCCGGAAACCCAATTTCAATGAGCTGATGGATGCTTTTGATTCTCAGTTCCTTGTACATGGCTCCTTGGCAGATACCGAAAAGAGCTTGATCGGGATTATGATGGGAAGCTTTACAGCGTTTGGCCCAATGAGTAGTCCTTTCCAAGGATTCCCGCGCTTGTTCGAAGCTGGCTGAGTGCTCCAGACATTCATCAAACGCCATGATGATATCCGATCCTAGCCGATTTTGAATCGCAATGGATTTTTCGGGGGTAAACTTTACCTTTTGCCCTTTTTTGCTGTATTGAAAGGTCACGCCTTCCTTCTCGACCTTCTTCAAAGGTAACGAAAAGACCTGATACCCTCCAGAATCGGTCAACATCGGACCATCCCAGCCCATAAAACGATGCAGCCCTCCCAGTTTCTCGATCAACTCTTCACCCGGGCTGTTGTGTAAATGATAAGCATTCGATAAAATAATTTGGGCTCCGGTTTCTTTTAGCTGGCTCACCGTCATCGCTTTCATCGCCGCGGCAGTGCCAACCGGCATGAAGGCCGGCGTGTTAATTTCGCCCCTTTTTGTCTGGATTACACCTGCTCTGGGACCGTGTTTTGAATCAGTTAGCAAAGTAAAAGAAAAAGAATTTTTTTGATTCATACAATTTGGCTTTTCTGTTCTCTATTTTTTCTATAAGTTGATAGAAATGGTTTCAATGATTAGAATTTCTAGCTTAATTAAAGAAAATTGTAATCTTAAAACGTCAATGCCGTTTTTTTGGTCAGTTCAATCAAAACGAAGTTATGATTTTATCGGATATTAAGATTCGCAAGTTGCTTGAAAAGGGAGAGCTAAAAGTCGATCCTTTGGATGAGAGTCAGATTCAGCCAGCTTCCATCGATTTGAGACTTGGGAAGCACTTCCTGAAGTTGAAAGACAATAACATCACCCATCTCGATTTTGAAACCCCTCCGGAGTATATCTCTTTAGAGATGGACCAGCTGATCCTACATCCTCATTCCTTTATCTTGGCGACCACGGTAGAATATTTGGTTTTCCCGGACAATCTGACCGCTTTTGTAGAAGGAAGAAGTTCAATCGGCAGGATGGGACTATTTATCCAAAACGCAGGCTGGGTCGATCCCGGTTTCGAAGGAGAGATCACGCTGGAGCTTTATAACGCCAATAACGTCCCGATTTGTCTCAAGTCCGGCAGGAGAATTTGTCAACTTGTCTTGGCGCAAATGGATCAATCGGCGGGGAATCCCTATAATGGCAAATACCAAAAACAAAGAAGCGCGACTGGCAGTCGGGTCTATCTTGACTCAGAAAACAAGTCGTAGAAAGGAGTATCTTTGGCTGGTTCGACAAGGATTACTCGGAGATCAGTTCGTCCATACGGACTTTTTCGGCGTATTGCCGGATCGCTTTTTGAATTTTTTTGCCAAGCTTTAAAAAGTTGACAGCGTGTCTTGGTGAAAAATTCGGATAAAGTCCTAGCAGGTCATGAAAGACCTGAACCTGTCCATCGCATGAGGGACCGGCGCCGATTCCGATCGTTTGGATCTTCAACTCGTTGGTTACGATTTTAGCCAGGTCATGAGGGATATTCTCCAAAACGATCATGGATGCGCCCGCCTTTTCTACCTGCAACGCTTCATTGATTAGAAGATCGGCTTCTTTTTTTGTTTTCGCCTGCTTGACGTAGCTTCCGATGCTATGAATGGATTGGGGAGTCAAACCCAGGTGACCCATGATGGGGATGCCGCTATCTGAAAGTGCCTTGATCTGAGGTAAAACGCGAGTTCCTCCTTCCAGTTTGACCATTTGGGCCATTGTTTCCTTTAAACACCTGCCGGCATTGCGTAGCGCGTCTTTAACGGAAGTCTGGTAGCTCAAAAAAGGCAGGTCCATGACCAAAAAGGCATTGCTGGAGGCTCTGGAGACCATTTTGGTGTGATAGATCATCTCGTCCAAGGTGACGGGAAGCGTGCTTGATTGACCCTGAACCACCATGCCCAGCGAATCGCCAACCAGAATGATATCCACGGCTTCATCGGCCATCGTCGCCATCCAGGCATCATATGCTGTGACCATAGCCAGCTTTTGCATATTCTTTAATGCCATCAGTTGTTTTAGCGTTTTTCTCATCTGGATTTTACTCCTTTAAAAGACTGGATATCAAAAAGGCCAGTTCGAGACTCTGCTTACCGTTTAATCTGGGGTCACAGGTTGTCGCATAGTTGTTTTTTAGGTGATGGTCCTCTATCTTTTCGGCCCCACCGATACACTCAGTGACATTATCTCCTGTAAGCTCAAAATGCGCACCGCCTGGAATTGTTCCCTCGGAACGGTGTATGTGGAAAAAATCCTTGATTTCAGAAAGAATGTCCTGGAAATTCCGGGTCTTGTAATTGGATTTCGCAAGATAAGTGTTACCGTGCATGGGATCGCAACTCCACAGGACTCTTAAGCCCTCTTTTTCAATTGCCTGAATCAGACCGGGAAGATGGTCCTTGATTTTGTCTTTGCCAAAGCGGGTGATCAGGGTTATTCTCCCCCAATCGTTTTCCGGGTTAAGTTTTTCGACCAGCCTGATGATATCATCGATTTTATGCGATGGGCCAATCTTGAATCCCAGTGGATTATGCACGCCGCTTAAAAACTCGACATGCGCACCGTCCAAATCCCGTGTACGATCACCAATCCACAGAAGGTGAGCACTGCAGTCGTACCATTGGTCAGTAAGTGAGTCCTTACGGGTTAGCGCTTCCTCATACTCTAAAAGCAGGGCTTCGTGAGAGGTGTAAAACATTACCTCCCACACCTGGGGAGCATTTTTGGGTGTAATACCGATGATTTTCATCAGTTTCAAGGCTTTATCGATTTCTTCCGCCAGTTTTTCATAGGATTTTCCCTCCTTGGAAGGCAGGACAAACTCCTGGTTCCAAGAATGCACTTTGTCCAGAGAAGCGTAGCCACCTTTGGTGAAGGCTCTTAAAATATTCAAGGTTGCGGCGGAATGAAAATAACTTTCCAAGAGTCTTCCCGCGTCCGGTTTTCTGGCTTCAGGCGTAAACTCGATTGAGTTGACCATATCTCCTCTATAGCTGGGCAACTCCCGACCATTGATTTTTTCAATGGGACTTGATCTGGGTTTGGCGTATTGACCAGCGATCCGGCCAAGTTTAATCACATGCTTTTCACCAGCATAAGTCATAATGACAGCCATTTGGAGTATAATCTTCAAAGTTTCCCTGATGCTGATGGCGGTGCATTTTTGAAATTCCTCGGCGCAGTCACCTCCTTGAAGCAGAAAAGCTTTCCCCTGTTGCGCCAAGGCAATTTCCGATTTCAAAGAACGACACTCACCAGCGAAAACGAGAGGCGGAAGGGTCGTTAGCCTGCTGATGATTTTATTTGAGTAATCCTTGTCAGGCCAATCAACTTGTTGTTTGGCAGTGAATGTTTTCCATGAATCTTTTCCCCATACCGATTTTTTCATCTTGGTCTTTTTTGAAAAATTAATTAGATCATTTGTCTGAAATATCGGTTATTTTATTGATTAGTTGAAGAAAAGACAACTAAAAGTTTGTCCCAACTTCTTTTCTGTCGGAAGCATAAAAAAATATAATAATGCTACTGGCCACTTTCCATGGTATTTTTATGAAATTTAGAATCAATTTGTAAAAATATGTCTAGAAAAAAATAGGAAAATGTGTTAGGTTTTTAAAGAGAAGTCACAATAGTGTTTGCGGTAGGTCTTCTAGATTGGCTATATTCTTCCCTGACAGAAGGCCAATTCGGAGAGATTTGCGGTTTATTCTTGATTTTTTTTGAAAGGAATAAATTAAAACCCTGGATATTTCAAATATAGGTTTTGATGCTTTCGACAAATTTGATGATCGGAAAGGACAAAACGGTTTATTAAATATATTGGGTTTTGATGTATTGAAATATTTTTGAAATTTTATTATATTAATTATCAACTCAAGTAAGCGGCTTAATGGTAGATTCTAAGTGAGATATCTAAGCTGAACTTACTAATGTAACTTCTGCTTCAATTGACTTGCAACTGGAATTGAATTTGCAGTAAGTAATATTGTTGATTTTAAACCGAATCGAAACAACAAACCATAACAGTTTTGGGGACACCATGGCATCACTCTTAAAAACAACGGTCATTTTGTTAAGTACTTTATTCGTTATGAGTAATTTCGCATTTGCAGGGGAAAAAGATCCCGTAGCTGTGTTATCCTTGGCTAAAGGCAAAGTGGAGTATACTAAAGACGGGAAAAAATGGAAAAAAGTTCGGAGAAATAAATTCCTGTTTGATGGATTCCAAATACGAACGGGGCCAGATGGCTCAGCTAAGCTGACCAATCAAAAATCAGGCAAAGAATTTACCCTTGGTGGCAATACTCTGATTGAAGTTTCCTTAACGGGTTTAAAAGCCAAGCAGGGGAGCTTGCCACCTGCTGAAAATGGCAATCAGCTTGTCTCGGGCTTGATGAAAAAATTTACCAAATCGCAGTCTTATACAACAGTCCGTAGAGGGGTATCGAAAAAAAGGATTCATGTTGATGCGATCAGGGACGTGGTTTTGACAGATGAGTATCCTGATTTCGTATGGGATAATGCTGGTAAAGAATACAGCTATATTCTTAAAATTGGTGATCAAACCTATAAGATTGAGCCCACCGAAAAGGCTGTTGTGAGGGTTAAAATCAAGCCATTTGAGGGAAAGCAGGAGTTTTTTATTTCCGTGATGAAGGGCAATGAACTGATAACTGAGATTAGACCTTACAAATCAAGAGGCGAGGAAAAAAACAGAACGATGGCCTGGCTCAAAGGAGCATCTAAGGATGAGCTCAACAAAAAGATCGAGGCGATCAAGGTTAGCTATCCCGAGAATTCCTTCATGTTGGGTAGTTTGTTCGAAGAACAGAACATTTGGGTAGCGGCAATGGATCAATACAAGAATTATCTACAAGAAAATCCTGACGAAGTTGAAATGACACCCTATTTGTTTAAAACGTACAAAGAATTAAGATTGGACACGACTTATAAAAATGAATTGGATCAATATTGGGCCAGTATGCGAGAATAATGGTCTGATTGATTGTCAGAGTGTCCCTGCCCTCTTTTTGATGCTGATTAGACATCAAAAAGAGGGCTTAAGTCTTCCTGCCGCATTATATTTAAGACCTTCCAAAAATCGTCCAAACAATCATCCTAAGTTGATATTTTGATCTGACGTAGCATTATAAAATGCTTGAGTACTTGCCAAAGCATTTTATAATACTGTATGTAGTTGATTAGCTACCATTATTTAATTGTGATTTTTATTGGATGAATCGTAGACTCACTTTTTTAGGACATATTCGTAAGAGCTCTTGTTTTTACACTTCGTATATTTACGGTTCATCAGGATTAAAACTGAAAGGTCAGTTTAAAATTACTTGAATCATATTTCGGCAATGAGATGTGTCGCTAAACATGGGGTGTCGCATCAATCCACTTTGGGAGTGTTTTTATGAAGAATGTGATTAAACGTTATGATGTTCTGTTTTCCATTTTGATTTTTTTGTTGCTGATTCCCGCGGAGTATTTCGAGTGGTTTTCAACTTTGGAGAACCAAACCCTTTCGGTACGGCATATTCTTAGGATGAATTATGGAGATGAGGAAAAAATTAGGTTTACAAACGATAAAATTGGGGTGGTTTTTTTAGATGAAGAATTTTTTCAGGAATACGGTAGTTTCCCTCTTCGCAGAACCGATATAGGGAAAATTGTGGAAAATTTGAGGTTTTTAGGTGCCAAGGTGGTAGTTGTGGATATGCTGATGGATTTTCCGAGTTCCTATAAGGAAGATCCAATTATTGCGGCATCTCTAAAAAAGGCAGGCAATAATATATTGGTTTCGATGCTGGAATTCAGGAAAGGTAAATTTTCAAAGATCATTTATCCGACGGAGAAGATTAAGGGGGCCTCGACGACGGCTTATTCTAATCATTCAAAGGACGGCAATATGCTAAATCGGTTAAGAATTTATCCACAGGTTGGCAAGGAGTTAAATGAATGGCCAGCTTCGGTTAGCGCTGTCGCGATGTATTTGGGTGTTAAGCCCAAAGTCGAGGATGATCGGTTGATATTAGGGGATATCGTGGTACAGTTGGATCATTACAACGATTTCAGGAACGATTTTCCGGCCTTAAAGCCGAACGTGCCGTTTTTAAGCAAGGACCCTTATGTCGGGATTTCAGGCATGGATATCTTGACACTGGACTTGGAAGAAGAAGATGATGTTGATGAGTTTAGGTCGCTCGTCGAGGATAAAATTATTTTCTTCGGGGATACGTCTGAGGTATCACATGATATTTTCGATACCATCGTGGGAGAGGTCTATGGAGTCGATATTATGGCAATCGAGGCCGCGACGCTTTTAAAGGGCGCTCACCTGACTTCAGCTCATTTCATCGCGGAATTAATTCAGTTCATTGTTATTTTAGTTTTATTGATTGCCATTGGATTCATATCGGAACCTAAATACCGTTTTTTGGCGACGATTGGACTGCTGTTGGTGTTCTCGGGATGGAGCATCCTGGCTTATGTGAGTCTGGATCTGGTTTTTTCAGCAGGATACGCGCTGATTGGAATTATACTCAGTTTTATTGCGGTGAATGTTTATCTTTTCATCCTGGAAAGGCAACAGAAAAGTTTTATAACAGGTGCTTTCGGTCAGTATTTATCGCCTGACGTGATCGAAATCTTAATGGATGATCCTTCCAAATTGTCACTGGGCGGAGAACGAAGGGAAATGACGGCTTATTTTTCGGATGTCGCCGGTTTTTCAACCATTTCCGAGAGTTTAACCCCTGATGAGCTGGTCCAATTGTTAAATCATTACCTGACTGAGATGTGCAATATTATCAGTCATCATAACGGGACAATTGATAAATTTGAAGGAGACGCAATCATCGCGTTCTGGGGAGCGCCAATTATCCAGCCGGATCACGCGAAGCTATGTTGCTGGGCTACAGTCGATATGCAGAAAAAAATGGTTGAAATGAGACGGGAACTCAAGGAACAAGGCAAACCAGAGTTACAAGTCCGTATGGGGCTCAACTCTGGACCTATGGTGGTCGGGAATATGGGATCACAGTCAAGGATGGATTATACCATTATGGGGGATGCGGTAAATCTGGCGGCGAGGTTAGAAGGCGCTAATAAGTTTTATAAGAACCATACTATGATTTCCCAGTTTACCTATGAAATGGCGAAGGATCATATTGATGTGCGCGAACTGGATACGATCAGGGTGGTGGGAAAGGATGAGCCGATAACGGTTTATGACCTGATCGAGCGCAAAAACCAGACGACAGGGAAAAAAGCGGACTTGATCGAAATTTACAATCAGGCTCTTGGAATGTACAAGCAGCGTGATTTTAAAAAAGCAATGGAGACATTTCAAAAAGCACTGGCGATCATTGCGACCGATGGACCTTCCCAGACTTATGTCGAGAGATGCGCCGAGTTTGTCAAAGAGCCGCCACCTGCTGATTGGGACGGTGTATATCGCTTGACGTCAAAAGGATAAATGTTGACCAGAGGGTCTGGTGAGCCGGGTGTGATCGATATTAAAACCCGGCAAAGCCCCTATTTCTCATCTCAAGAGCTGGCTTTTTTAAGAAAAAAGATCCTTTCTCAAAAACACTGCCTGATTTTTCCTACGGAAACTTTTTACGCTTTGGGTGGCGATGCAACTCAGTCTGAAGTGGTTAGTTGTATCTATAAACTAAAAAAAAGAGATATAAAACTGCCTCTATTGGTTTTGGTCGCTGATATGTCGATGCTTTTGCGACATGTCGACGGCCTGTCTTTATCCCAAAAACGTTTTTTAGAAAAAATATGGCCAAGTCCCTTGAGTATAATACTACCCGCGAAGGACAACCTGGCGAACGAATTAAACTACCAAGATAACTATGTCGCCTTTCGCATGACTTCTCTTGATTCAACTCGGGAATTGATCGGGGGCTTAGGTGTTCCCCTAGTGGGTACAAGCGCTAATTTATCGGGCATGAAAGAGGTGTCTAAGTTTAATGACGCAAACTTTATCTTTAAAGATAAAGTTGATCTTTATATCGACGGTGGGATGACTCGAGGCGAAAAACCTTCCACTCTGATCAAGCCGATCGATAAAGAACGCTTTCAGGTGTTAAGACAGGGGGCGTTTGAATTTGGAGAAAAAAAAAAGAATCCGGAGTGGTTTTTTAAGGATTTTTTATAGAAATTCAACCTTGTTCATTTTCAATTTTAGCCATTTCACCAAGACAGGATATTTTTTTTTCGGTCTGTTGTTGTTTCTCGAAAACAAGGGCCAGGTTATTCCAAGCGGTTAGGTGTTTTGGGTTGGAAGCGATGCTTCTCAAGAGGTGCGATTTCGCTTTTTCAAGATTTCCCAACGAAAGATAATAGGTACCGAGCGCGCTCCATGAGTAAAAATCCTTTCGGTCGATCTTGACGGCTTGTTGAAAACAATCCCTGGCCTCTTCTTCCTTTTTCGCTTCAAGCAAGATAAGCCCTTTATTGTACCATGTTTTGGCCTCCCTGTCGAAAATGGATAAGGATTGATCGTAAAGTTCCAGTGCTTCCTTGGTATGTTTTTGTTGCGCTTCAATGTTTCCGAGGTTAAACCAAACCTTATAGTCGTCGCTACGTTGTTGGGAGGCTTTGTTAAACTGAGATTTTGCCTTTTCCCAGTCACCCGAAAGATAATATGCTTCACCAAGGCTGTTTAATAGATCGTATTCTTTAGGCTTAAGACTTAAAGCCTGCGTCAAGGTGTCCACTGCTTTTTGGGATTGATTTTCGCTGAGATAAAATTGAGCCAGTTGGTTGTGAAGATCGATATTTTCAGGTTCCCTCTTCAAAAGAAACTCTAGAAGCTCCAAGGCTTTATGACGAGAACCGAATTCATTGAATAAATCATGAAACGGTAGCGCAATTTCTACCGGTGTCTTAGTTGAAAAAACGATTTTTTCAATATAACCCAAAAACATTTCCAGTTGCCTGATCCTTTGGAAATGCCTGAAAAACTCCCGCCAGACGGTTGGGGTGAATCGAACCAGTTCGATCACCTGTTCGCATGCTTGGAGGGCAAGGTCAAATTCCTTGGCCTCGGTCAAGCGTTCCATCAAGAGTTTCCATAAAAAATAATCATTTTTCAAAGAGGGAGAAGACTTAATAAAGTAATGAAAAGCCTTAACCGGCATATCCCTCTCCAAGGCGACATGCCCCAGCCGAGTCCAAGCCTCGTAATGCTCTGGATTGGCTTTAATGACTTGTTCCAGGCAGTTGAATTCTTCCTCCAGTTTTTGTTCGAGTTGGAAGCTCTGGGCCAATTTGTACCAGGTATTGTACTCCTTTTCAGAGATCGTCATACAGTCCAAAAGCAATTTATAGGCGATTTCAGGTTTTCCTTGTGAAAGCCTGATCTGGGCGATTCGAAAGTTATTCGCAATTTCGTAGGGATTGATTTTAGAAAGCTTTAACCTTATGCGAATTTCATTTTTCAGATCCTGTTCCTTTTCATAAAGTTCAGCCATTCTTAAGAGAATTTCAGGGTTTTCTCCTCCCATTTTTAAAACTTTCTCGAAACTTTTAAGTGCGTCATGGGGGTGGCTATCCGACTGTGCTCGAGCCAAATACTCCAGGGCTTCAGTGTCTTCCTTGTTAAGCTTGATAACGGTTTTGAAACATTCTATCGCTTCATTCTTGGAGGCGTAATGAAATAATAGCTCTCCCAGGTTAAACCAAAAGTCAGCATTATCTTTTTTAAGCTCGATCGCCTGGCGGTAAGCGTTTTCAGCCTCTCTGATCTGGTGAGTTTTTACATAGCAGTTCGCCAGGTTGTTCCAAGTCTCGGGCCGTTGATTGTTGATCGAAAGGGCTTTGCTATAGGCTTGGATGCTATCCTCCAATAGATTTAGAGCACAATATGAAAGTCCGATCTCCTCCCAGGCGTGATCATCCTGATCATTGATTTGCAGGCTTTTTTTAAAGCTTTCGGTGGCCTCTTTGAATTCACCCGCAAAATACTGACATTTCCCCAGATTTTTTAAAGCTTCAATATTACCTGCGTTATTTTCGACTGCCTTGTTTAAGCAATGCTTGGCCCTTTTCAAATCTTCCCTTTCCATCAGGATAACCCCAAGATTAGACCATGCTTGATCATCCTTAGGATTTAAGATCAAAGTGTCCTCATAGGCCACGATGGCACTTTCTACCAAGTCCAGTCTTTGATAGCAGATAGCCAGGTTATAGCTGGCCTGGTAATGGGTGGATTCTAACAACAAGACATGCTTGAAGGCTTCCTGAGCGGTTTTATATTCACCCGCTTTGATCAAAGCTACTCCTAATTCGTAGTGATTCTCTGGATTATTGGGGTCATCGGTCACTTTTCTTCTACAGAAGAGGATTTCCTGGATTTGGGACTTGGATGGTGCTTGATTGTCACTTTTATTATTTTTCATGACCGAAAGTAAGCTTAAATTAAAGAAAGTAATAAATTATGGATTTTTGGTCTGAATTCCATAATTTTGTTTTTGTTATCTGTGTCTTGAAAGTGAACCCGATTGGATAAAACTTGAACAACGATTTTGCTAACCGGATCAAACCAAAGCGAGGTGCCTGTAAAACCAAGGTGGCCGAAACTTCCGACCGGCATCAGATCGCCGCAACTCTGGTAGTTAGAAAACGGGGAATTGATGTCCCATCCGATCGCTCTGGGAGCGAGGGTTTTGGGAGAGTGGTTTTTAAACATCAGTTGGACGCTTAATTCGGAAAAAATTCTTTCACCATTAAGTTCCCCACCGTTCATAAGCATCCGGCAAAAATGGTATACATCGCTTACAGTACCGAAAAGACCCGCATTGCCGCCTTCCTGGTTAAACAGATAAGCGTTCTCGTCATGTACGATCCCTTTTAGCATTATTTGCCGAAGGGGGCAATATGAGGTTGAAACAAGGTTCTTATCGAGCGGATCTGGCTTAAAAAGCAGATGGTTAAGCCCTAAAGGTAAAAAGAGATTCGTTGCGCAGAACTCGCTCAAAGAACTCTTTGAAACTCGACGGATTATCTCTCCCAGAAGCAAATATCCAAGGCAACTGTAAACGATTTCCTTGCCGGGCTCATTGATTAAAGCGGTTGAGAGAAGTTTTTGAAAGCCCTTTTTAAAGTCAAAGTTTTCATCGTATAGCCTAGCCCATGCAGGCAAACCGGAATTATGAGTGAGCAGTTGCTTGATCGTGATTTTCTTAGTATCTTCACGAGAAAACTCTGGAATAAATTCGACTACGCGCTCTTCCAGAAATAACCGGCCTTGTTCTATTAACAGCAAGACGGCGCTAGCGGTGGCCAGGGCTTTGGTGATGGATGCCAAATCAAAAAGCGCGTTTTTGGGCAGTTTGTCGCTGTCAGGATATTTTTCGATTCTGCCAAATACCTCATGGTAAATAACCTCGTTGCCCTGGGCTAAGAAAAGCTCAACACAAGGGAAAGTTTGATTCTCAATCGACTGAAGAACAAGGTTTTCGATTTTTTGTTTTTTGGTTTGATAACGCATTTTCATAGCTTGATCTTTATTTGGAATTACAGGTTTTCATGTTAGATTCTCTCAAGAACTCGCCATTGCTTCAAGTTAAAAATCTGACCACCTCCTTTTTTATACAAGGCAGGCCTGTAAAGGTTATTGAGGATGTCTCATTTGAGATCATGCGGGGGGAGACGCTGGGCATTATCGGGGAGTCCGGTTGTGGCAAGACCGTAACCTCCTTGTCTGTTATGAGACTTATCCCCAAAGGACTCGGGGAGATTCAAGCCGGGTCAGTTTCTTTAAGAGAAAGGGAGATTTCAAGTTTGCCCATCGATGAATTCAGAAAGATAAGGGGCAGGGATATCGCCATGATTTTTCAAGATCCAATGACCTCCTTAAATCCGGTTTTGTCGATCGGGGACCAGATCAAGGAAACTCTGAGGAACCATAACAGATATGATTCAAAAGAGGCTGTGAAAATGACAGAGGAGTTACTCATCGAAGTGGGAATTTCTGATTCCAGGAGCCGCCTTGGAAATTATCCCCACCAATTGTCAGGCGGCATGAAGCAGAGGGTTATGATCGCCATAGCTTTGGCTTTAAGACCATCGATCTTGATTGCCGATGAACCGACAACCGCCCTGGATGTCACCATACAAGCCCAGATTCTTCAGCTACTTAAAAGACTGAAGGAAGAACACCAAATGTCGATGTTGATGATAACTCATGATTTGGGTGTGGTCGCACAAACTTGCGATAAAGTATTGGTGATGTATGCGGGGAAGGTAGTAGAAAGTAGTTTCGTGAACGATCTTTTTGGAAATCCAATGCACCCATACACTCTGGGGCTGATGAAATCCATTTTAAGCATAATGGAACCTGAAAATCACCGACTTTACACTATTGAAGGGCTAGTTCCCGAGCTTGGTGAGCACAAAAAAGGTTGCTCGTTCTCGAACCGCTGTCTGTATAAACAAAACCGTTGTATGGAAGAGACTCCCGAGTTGAGGGTGGTCTGTAATGGGCATCAGGTGGCCTGTCATTATCCGGTGATGGATGAAAAAAAAGGGGTCCGATGAAAGGAAAACCCCTTTTGGAGGTCATTGATCTTGGCAAAAAATTTCCGATCCGTGAGGGATTGTTAAATCGCGTTAAAAAACATGTGCATGCAGTAAGTCAGGTTTCTATTAAAATCTATCCCAATGAAACCTTGGGTCTCGTCGGCGAATCGGGATCTGGCAAATCGACCTTGGGCAGACTGATCATGCAGTTGATCAAGGCGGATCAAGGTCAGATAATTTTCATTGATCAAAAGTTAAACGAATTAAGTTTTAGAAAAGCCCGCCAATTCAGAAAAAAGATGCAGATGATTTTCCAAGATCCTTTGGACTCCCTTAACAGCCGTATGACTATTGAGCAGATCATAACCGAACCCCTCGAAATCAACAGGATCGGCAACCGTCTGGAGCGTCGGGAAAAGGCAAAAGACCTTTTAGATACCGTGGGGCTCAGAAAGAACATTTTGGATCTTTATCCCCATGAATTTAGCGGTGGTCAAAGACAGCGGATCGGCATCGCCCGGGCTCTTGCCTTATCCCCCAGCTTGATCATCGCCGATGAACCTGTTTCTGCATTGGATGTCTCTATTCAGGCTCAAATCTTAAATCTGATGCTGAATTTGCAGAAAGACTTTGGGATTAGCTACCTTTTTATCGCACATGATATTCATGTGATTCACTTTATAGCTGATCGAGTGGCGGTAATGTATTTGGGTAGAATTGTGGAAATTGCCGATAGCAAAGAGTTAAAGAAAACTCCAAAGCATCCTTATACTCAAGCGCTTTTCAATTCTATTCCCTACCCTGATCCTATAAAAAAGAAAAAATATCAGCCCATCCAAGGTGAAATACCCAGCATGATTAATCCTCCTTCTGGCTGTGCTTTTCACACCAGATGCCCGTCGGTGATGGAACGCTGCAGGAAAGAGTTACCGAAGCTTCGCGTTTTGGACCAGGAAGAACGCCATGAGGTTGCTTGTTTTTTACATGATTGATTTTATCACTACATCTTTTTATAACATTTTATCTTTTTAGAATGGATGTGTTGCTCTGCGTCTAAACACTTAATGAACTGGCAGATTAGTTGCATAATCTTAACTGGAATTCACTCACTATTATGTCATTAATCAAGGAGCA
>JAOUME010000031.1 GCA_029881655.1 Deltaproteobacteria bacterium
AAAGCAGAATTCAAGCCCAGAAACAAAAAAATAATCATAAAAATTAAAATCCCCTTGAACTTCAAAATAGTCTCCATATTTTCCTAGGATACCGAATGGGCCTTATTTCTGACAAACAGATTTCCGGCAATTTCATCCATGGCGACTCTCTCATCATGGGAAATTTTTGCCAAATATCTCTTGAACTCCTTATCTCTTAGAATTTCGATGGTTTTCCTGGCCTTACTGGCTTGAATCAAGGCCTGCTGCTTTTCCTCCACTTCCTTTTTTGCCTTTATAAGTTCCTGACCGCAAAACCCCAGCTCTACCTTCATCTTATCTTTATAATAGCTGAGATGCCGCAATTGATCGATGGTAAAGCTTTTGGACATCTTACTCTCATTGGATTTATCCTCTGCCTTCCATACATGGTCTTTGATCTGGGATATTCTATTTAGAATGTTGTGTTCAATACTCAGCTTTTCGGCCAATTCCTTCATCTTTATTTTTTCTTGTTTTTTCCTGACGCTTAGTGCCGTTTCCAGTGAAAAACGAAACATCCTTCCTCTAATTATCGTTTAAACGAGACTTAAACCATTTGATCGTTACTTGATCTCTCAACATAGATAGTTTGATTTAATGTTTTGAAAGAGTATTTTGATAAATACAAAAGATATGCCGTGAATGATTTATGAAAAATTGTTTTATGAATGAGGTTTGATAACGCGCGTATTCAGACGGTTGAAGGTCATAATTTCAGATCGGTTTTTTGACCATTACAACTTGAAATCTTTGTTTTTTCTCAAGCCATCCCAAATGAACTCAATAATTTTTTTGTTGTTATTTCATGTCGAATTCCAGATGATGAACGCAAGACAAAAAAGATTTTGAACTAATAAAATACCAGTCGGCTTTCCTACATGCCAGAAGAAATTAAAAAAGCGATCATCTGTCCAAACTGCAAAAAGTTAATCAGTAGCTATAACCAGACTTGCCCTCATTGCGGGATCAAAAAACCTGAAAGAACCCATAATATCATCCGGGTTTTCGGTGGCAGCCGCCTTAATTTCGTTAAAATCATTATCACGGCGAACATTGTCCTGTTCACTCTCTGCTATCTTTTGCCCTTTATCCTGCCTGAACACCAAGTTCCGGCCAACAAGGGCCTTTTAGGAATATTGCCCAGTCCCAGCGTGGTTTCGCTTCACCTTTTAGGCTGGGCGGACCCCCATCAGATCCTCAACGGAAGCTGGTGGCTTTTAATCACGGCCATCTTCCTTCACGGAGGGGTTCTGCACATCCTTTTCAACATGATGTGGTTTAAAGATCTCGGCCCAACGACCCAGGAGCTTTTCAGCCCGCATAAAATGGTCATCATCTATTTGATTTCAGGGGTGATGGGAAACCTGTTGGCGGTTTTAAACCCATCGATCATGGGGCTTTTCTCCATTTTGATTCGTCCGGCGCCGATAATTGGCGCTTCGGGAGCGGTCTTCGGGCTAATCGGAGCCATTATCGCTTTCGGTAAAAAAAGCGGTGGTCTTTATGGGAGGCATCTGGTTCGACAACTTGGGCTTTGGGCGATAATCCTGATCGTCATGGGTTTTATCATTCCCGGAATCAGTAACGCAGCCCACATCGGCGGTTTTATCACCGGATTCGTCATCGGTTATCTTTTGCCGGTTCGCGCCTCTCAAAGCAGCGAGCTTAAATTCGTCATCATCGCCGTTATTCTTTATCTGATTATAGGCTATGCCTATTTCAGGGTAATTATAAATTTAATCAGGGTGATCCTTAAGTTGCATTGATTTTATTTTTATGTTCTGATACAAAACAAAAACAAAGAAGTAATGTGACATTTCACAGACTGAAAAATCCACTGTGAATTCTCATTAACAAATGGTTTTATTAATATAATCCGATCAGAGACTAACAGAAAATGAAACAAATCTGCAACTGGTGTCAGAAAGAATTTGAACATGACCGGGTACTTCTAACCCACAGCAATCCAAAAGCTTATTATATCTGTGCGAATTGTCTGGTTCCTTTTGTCATGGACATCAGGGATGATGAGGACCTGGAAATGCTTCCAAGCAACGAAAGCCGAATAGCTCCGCGGTTTCCCATCTACTCAGAGCTTACTATTAGTTCTGAAAAAGACGGCAAGAAAATCGATTCGGCAATCATACTCAACATCAGCGACTCTGGAATGAAACTGGAAACAAGACTCGGATTCGAATATGAAGAGAAGATTCTCCTGACGATCAACGGAGATAACGTGACCTTTCAAAATCGTGGCGAAGTTGTCTACTGCCAGCAGATTAACACAGAAGAACCAGCGGCCTACCAACTCGGTATTAATTTCGAAGAGAAGTTTAAAAAATAATTGATCCGATATCAACCGTTGTGAAATATTGTTTTCACTTTTAAACGCCCAGAGCAGATCATCATAAAAATCTCAAGCCTTGGTTAAAATAGAAGACGTGACCGCGTACTTGATCCAGGGAAGAATATAAAAACCCGGACTGAGATTTGTCGCAGTCTCCATGCCATTGAGCCTTTTAGCGGTTCTAAGGCAATAGCTGAATTTTTTCCCCTCCGGAGTGACGATATTAGTATCAAAAGGCAACACAAAGTTTTTTGTCACTTCGATCACCACATGGGAGTCTTTAACCGACTCCATCACAAAAGCAAGCTGTCTGGGTTTGGCCTGTCTTAAATGCTTATTGGTTAAACGACTGAAAGGTTTATGGGTCTGGTTCGTTTTGTAAAAACCCTTGGTGGTTTTTTTAGGCCACCTTTTTTTTAAATCGCTCACCCAGTCTTGCTCCCCTATAAGCTCGCTCAGCCACTGGTATTGACTCTCCTGATAAAATTCCATGGCCAACAGATCGACACCTGCTTTTTCGATTTCATCCAAATAATCCAAAATAAAAAGATCGCGATCATAATACATTAAAGTTCCGTTTGGCCCTTCAAAAAAATCAGAGACTTGCTTTGGGCGGTCTTCGCTGGCGGCCTGGGTTTCAAGCCATCCCTCATCCCTCATCCCGAAGTGAGAAGAAAGCAGTTTTCTTTCGCTGTAGAAGACTTCGATTCTCCCCAAACCCAAAAGCTCGATCTCCAGGTTCGTCCCCAAGCGGATTTCCCCAACAGAACTAATGGGAAGCTGGTTTGATAAGATCAGCCGCTTTAGACTATCCCCAAAGGTCTTTGACCAGCCTAGCACACCCGGCACATTTAAACACCGTTGACCCAACTCAAAATGAAGCGGGATATTTGGGTATCGCTCAGCCAGAAAAAGCCCCAAACCCGGATCGGAAAAACGAACCGCGGATAAATGAGGTACCAAAGCCGCGAAAGTCTCCTCTAGAGCTTGTATTTCGGAGTCCCCTAAAAGCAGGTTCCACTCCAACACGATTTTTTTATTGGCCTGATGAAGCTCGATAAGGCACCGCCCAATATCATCCTCTGTTATCTGACCTGATCTTGAGAATAAAAGAGACTGTAGCCGGACTTCTTCCAAGGGCAGTTTATTAACCAGAAAGAGATGCTTTGAAGTTCTCAGGTTGATCGAAAAGTTCGTGAGCATGAGTTAGACGTTAACCATTGAGTTGAAGCAGTGGGCTAAAAAAGAAGAAGGGTTAGAGTCAATTCTCCAGGTTCTGCACTTTGCCGGTCATGGGTACAAAACGGACATCTGAAATCCATTGTTTTTTGAGTTCCCCTGTTTCCTGTTTGGTGAACTGGATAAGGCTCTGGTAAAGCGAGCCGACCGGGATGACCATCTTGCTGTTCACTTTGAGTTGCGCGATTAAAGGTTGTGGGGTTATCGTCGGGGCCGCCGTAATGATCATCCCGTCAAAAGGTGCCATTTCCTTCCAACCGTAAAAACCATCACCAACCATAAAATGGATATTGTTATAGTTCATCCCCGTTAAAAGTTCCTTGGCCTTTTCCCCAAGCTCCTCAATGATCTCGATGCTATAGACCTCCTTGACCAACTCGGCCAGGATCGCGGTCTGATAGCCACAACCGGTTCCGATTTCCAAAATCCGGTCGGTGGGTTTAAGCTCCAGATGCTGCGTCATCAAAGCGACAATGTAAGGCTGGGAGATGGTCTGTTCCTGTCCAATCGGCAAAGGGCAGTCGTGATAGGCCTCGTCTAAAAGGTAGGGTGGTACGAAAAGATGACGAGGTACCCTTCTAAACGCATCCAAAATCGGAGTTTCTTTGATGCCCCTGAGCATGATCTGGGTTTGCACCATCCGTTCTCGTCTTTCGCCATAAACCATTTGATCGCCTTTTCTATTCGGTTTTCAAAATCAAGATAGGAACGCATCCCTTTTTTTCTGTGATTATTTTAACAAAACCAACTAACTTTGACAGCAAAAACCCAAAAAAAACCTCAAAAAGAATACCCTGCCAAAATAACAGCCCACTACCCCTCATAAAACAGTGTCTAAATAAAAAGTCTGGCCAGATAGACACTGGAAGATAATAGACAAAACAAAAAAACGACCAGTCGAACCTTATCATCCCTGAGGCGGGCAACCCACTTTGCGCCCAGATAGTTACCAAACACCGAACCCACAGCCAATACCATCATCAAATCCCATATAACCAACTGGTAATAGATCAAAATAAAACCGCTGGAAATCACGCTTAACAGTTGAAAACAACGGCTGGTACCCAGGGCCGTCTTATCGTTTAACACTCCGGGATTATTTCTTGTCAGCCTCAGGCCCAAAAAATAAAGCGCGCCTGACATGGGCCCCGCGAATCCGTCATAAATCATCAGGATCGGCATCACTATAACGCGTGAGAAACCCGGCAACCTGAAGCGAAAGCGGAAAATCCCTCCAGTGGGCAAGGAAAGCAAGCTCGCCATGACCACGATCACCCCGATTAAAACGCTCCAGAGACGGACATTGAGCTGTAGCGCCAAAAAAGTTCCTGCAAAAGGCAAGACCAACCCGATTATCAGCCATCTAAAAATTATTTTACCATCTATGATATTCCTTGAGTAATACTGATAAACCGACTGCGAAAGTCCGAAAAAGAGCGCCATCTTGTTGGTGCCCAATGCCATAAAGGGAGGAATGCCCACCATCAGGTAGACCGGAAGCGTAAAAAGTCCGCCCGTTCCGGCGATTGCCGTCGCGAAACCACCGAAGATGGATGCCAGAAAACAAACCAGAATCAAAACCAGACTAAGATCTTCCATCGACGGGTCTCTTTCCCGCGGTTTTTTCCAGGATAAGAACTAAGAGAAAGCCCAGCACAATAAAAACGAGAGCGTAGATAAGAGCGGAATCAAAACTCTGGGGTAAGATGTTTGTTTCCTGAACGACATAAAGCTTGCCCCTGATCATTTTTTCTTCCAAAACCTCCTTCCAGGGCCAAATTTTTCTTAAAGATCCAAACATCATCCCGGTTAAAAATGCCAGGGTTAAATTTTCATATCGATGCAGAAAAAAACTCAATATTCTGGAAAAGCTGGTGATCCCGATAAGACAGCCCCCTGTAAAAAGCAGGATGATTTTCAGATTGGGCAATAAAAAGGGATTTTTCAAGGCGCCGGTGACATATTCATATTTTCCCAGGATCAGAAGAATAAAAGCGCCACTGATCCCCGGCAGGATCATGGCGCAAATCGCGATCATCCCGCTGAAAATAATGAACCACCAATCAAGTGGAGTCGTAACCGGAATCATTCCCACCAAAAAAAAAGCGCCCAGCGCACCGAAGATGAAAAAAAGCCCGGCCATGCCAACCCAGTTTTTGATCTGGCGACCCAAAACCATTGTTGACGACACGATAAGGCCAAAGAAAAAAGCCCAGGTTATCTCAGGGAAAACCGCCAGAACATAATGGATCAGTCTTGCGGTAACCAAAATCGCGCTTAAGATTCCAAAAAACAGGGGAATCAAAAATCTTAAATGAAGTTCAAACAACGCGCTCTTAAAATCCAGCGACAAAATATGCTTGATGGTACTCATGTCAAAAGAACGGATCGCATCTATCAGTGTATTGTAAATCCCGGTGATCAAAGCGATCGTGCCGCCCGAGACTCCGGGAATGATATCGGCGGTTCCCATCAGGATTCCCTTTAGCAGCAAAAGTCCCGTTTCCCTGGGATTTTTTGGTCCCGGCGAACCCATCCAGGCTTCTTTCCATGATTTTTTACCTGAGTTATGACGCATGATCCCTTAAAAAAAATCGGTTGAAATCTATATACCGTGAAGAAACAATTAAACCAGTTCGGCAATATAAGGGAGATTGCGATAGTTCTCATCCATATCGAGACCATAACCCACCACCCAGACATCCTCGACTAAAAATCCCCTGAAGTCAGCCCGCAAGACTTCTCTATCGGGACCGGTCTTCTCAAGCAAGACACAAGTCTTCAGGCTCTTTGGATTCATCTGATTGATTTTATCCATGATGACCGACAAGGTTTTACCAGAATCCAAAATATCCTCGACCAAAAGCACTTCCCTCCCCTTTAGATCGGGAAGAGCCTCCAAATCGATGGTTTCGCTCTGGCTGGTGGCCCGGTAACTTTTAGCCCTCACAAGGTGCACCTTGCAGGTATAGGGAAGTTGACGAACCAAATCGGCCAAAAAAATAAAAGCTCCGTTAAGCACACCGACGACATCGATTTCTCTACCCTGAAAGTCCTCGGTGATTTCACGGCCAAGCTCCTCGACCCTCTTTTGGATTTGATCGCGCCCGATCATCGTTTTACCTGGTGTTTTCATTTTAACTAAACCTTCAATTCTTTTAAAAAATCGAACATAAATTCAGCTTTCAAAAGGCTGTTCTTGACCGTAGTTTCTATTAATGGCAATATGGCTGTCAAACAAAAGACTTAAAAAAAATTTGATAACAACGAAATAACGAAATAAGACTATGGATTTTGAACCGGTAATCGGGCTTGAGGTGCACGCCCAGCTAGCGACCCACTCGAAAATTTTCTGCCGCTGCTCCACCGAGTTCGGCAAAGAACCCAATCACAACACCTGTCCCGTCTGCCTGGGACTTCCCGGTGCCTTGCCTGTTATTAACCGGAGAGCCGTCGAGTTCGCTGTGATGCTGGGACTGGCGACAAACTGCGAAATCCGTCTTGACAGCCAGTTCGCGAGAAAGAACTATTTTTATCCCGACCTGCCAAAATCCTATCAGATATCGCAATTCGACCGACCTCTTTGTGAGCATGGCTGGGTCGATATCGAAGTGAAAGGTGAAACCAAAAGAATCGGCATCACCCGAATCCATATGGAAGAGGACGCGGGCAAACTGATTCATGAGGGTGAAGATCCCAACGCCAGCTACGTTGATCTGAACCGTGCCGGCATCCCCTTGGTCGAGATCGTCTCGGAGCCCGATATCAGAACTTCCGAAGAAGCCAAGGCCTATATGGAGAAGATTCACTCAATCGTGACCTACCTGGAAATCTGTAACGGAGATATGGAAAAAGGCAACCTGCGTTGCGACGCCAACGTCTCCATCAGACCCAATGACAAGGCCCCTTTCGGCACAAGAACCGAGACCAAGAACCTGAACTCCTTCAGGCATGTACAGGCCTGCATCGACTATGAAATCGGCCGCCAAATCGACGTCACCCTGGACGGCGGAAAAATCATCCAGCAAACCCGCCTTTGGGATGCCAACAAAAAACAATCCAAAGCCATGCGCGACAAGGAAGATTCACACGACTACCGTTATTTCCCCTGCCCAGACCTGCCGGTGGTTGACATCGATCAAAATTTGATTATCAGTCTAAGGGAAAAGTTACCCGAATTGCCTGATGATAAAAAAGCCCGCTTTCAAGAGGATTACTCTTTAGGACACTACGACGCGTCGGTCTTGGTCGTCAGCAAGGAAATGGCCAACTATTTCGAGGAAACCGTTAAAAATGGCGCCACCGCCAAGACCGCCTCAAACTGGATTACCGGCGACCTGTCCAGATTCCTAAACGAAACCAAAACCTCCATCACCGAATCCAAGGTCACCCCTGAAAGACTCACGGGATTGATCAAGCTGATCGAAGACGGTACCATCAGCGGGAAAATCGCTAAAAGTGTTTTTGAGACCATGTTCGAGACGGGAAAAGAAGCCCTGGAAATCGTGGAAAATCAAGGCTTGAAACAAGTTTCCGATGAAACTCAACTAAGGGAGATCTGTGATGAAATCGTCCGGGCCAGCCCCTCTCAGGTCCAGGAGTATAAGGCGGGCAAACAAAAGGTCTTCGGTTTTTTCGTAGGACAAGCGATGAAACAGACCAAAGGTCAGGCGAATCCCCAGGTCATCAACCAGATCCTAAAAGAGCTCTTATCTTGAAAAAACTTCGGTTAGCCCTGCCCCGAACCGAGCTATAAACCCGCTTGAGATTAAACCATGAAAAAACCGGAAACGACCTACCTTAAAGATTATCTGCCTCCCTCCTACCTTATCAAAGAGGTCCGGCTTGCCTTTGAGCTTAGGGAGACCGAAAGCCTGGTCACGTCCCGGATGAGGTTTAATAAAAACCCCTTGTGTCATCAAAAAGAGGCGTCTCTGGTTTTGGACGGAGAGCAGTTGGAACTGCTTGAGATTAAATTAAATAACAAGGCTCTTTCCGAGGAAGAATACCTAAGGAGCGACAGGAATCTCACCATTAAAAAAGTGCCCGCCGAGTTTGATCTTTATCTTAAGACCCGTATCAAACCTCAGGAGAACACATCACTGGAAGGTCTTTATAAGTCGAAGAATCTTTTTTGTACTCAATGTGAATCCCAGGGATTTAGAAAAATCACCTATTTCCCTGACCGCCCGGACGTGATGACTCTCTTTCGGACCGAAATCGTCGCGGAAAAATCAAAATATCCCGTCCTGCTTTCAAACGGCAACCTGATTTCGCAAGAGGAATTAGGAAACGGCGACCACCGGGTCGTCTACGATGACCCCTTCGCCAAGCCTTCTTATCTCTTTGCGCTGGTCGCGGGCGATCTTAAAGCTTACAAGGACAGTTTCAAGACCCGCTCGGGCCGGGAAATCAAGCTGGGGATCTATGTCGAGGAAAAACATCTTAATCAATGCGCCCACGCCATGGAATCACTCAAACAATCCATGAAGTGGGACGAGGAGGTCTACGGACTGGAATACGACCTGGACCAGTTCTTCATCGTGGCCGTCAGTGATTTCAACATGGGCGCGATGGAAAACAAGGGGCTAAACATCTTTAACGCCAGCTACGTCCTGGCCAGACCCGAGACCGCCACCGATCAGGTCTATGAGGGAATACAGTCAGTTATTGCCCATGAGTACTTTCACAACTGGACAGGAAACCGGGTGACTTGTCGAGATTGGTTTCAACTCAGCCTGAAAGAAGGCCTGACGATCTTTCGAGATCAGGATTTCTCGGCGGATATGAACTCCAGGACCGTCAAACGGATCGATGAGGTCAACCTGCTTAGAAACCATCAGTTTTTAGAAGACGCCGGTCCCATGGCCCATCCCGTCAGGCCTGAAAGCTACATCGAGATCAATAATTTTTACACAGTCACCGTCTATCACAAGGGCGCCGAGCTGATCCGCATGATGTATCTCATCTTAGGAAAGGAAAATTTCTTTAAGGCAATGGCCCTCTATTTCCAAAGGCATGACGGCAAGGCCGTGACCACCGAGGATTTCGTTTTGGCGATGGAAGACGCAAGCGGCATCGATCTGAAGCAGTTTAGACTCTGGTACAGCCAGGCCGGAACCCCTGAGGTAAAAATGGAGAGCCGTTATGATCCCCAAGAGAAAACTTTATGTATCGATTTTTTACAAACTTGCCCCAAGACTCCCGGACAGGAGTTCAAAGAACCATTTCATATCCCGATCCTTTTAGGCCTTACCGGGAAATCGGGAGAGCCCGTTTCTTTTCATCTTGAAAAGGGTCAAGCTCAACTGACCGAGACGCTTTTGCACTTAAAGGAAAAAAAAGAGCGCTTCATTCTTAATGCGGTCGATGAAAAACCTGTCGTCTCCGCTTTCAGACAATTTTCCGCGCCTGTTCGTTTTAATAGCGATTTAAGCGACGCGGACCTGACCCATCTCATGACTTATGATCAAGACGGCTTTAATCGCTGGGACGCCGGTCAAAGACGTATTCTTAAGGTACTCTTAGACCTGATCGGTCAGATCAGCAAAAACCAGACACTGGCTTTGGACCCACGGCTACAAGAGGCTTTCACCAAAATTATCCTGGATGACAAACCCGAGGCGAGCTTTAAGGCCAATCTGTTGCAATTGCCAAGCGAGAGTTATATCGCCCAGCATCTCGAAATCATCGAAATCGAAGCGGTTCATGCCGCGCGGGAATTCCTCAAGGAAGAATTGGGGAAAGAGCTTTACGGTCTTTTCAAAGAACTCTACATGAAAAATACAAGCGATGAAGCCTACCATTTTGACGCTCTATCCGCCGGAAAAAGAAAATTAAAAAACACCGCCCTGTTTTTTATGGCCGCTTCCAAAAAACCCGAGGCCAGCCGGGAATGTCGCGCGCAATTTGAAAACTCGGACAATATGACCGACCAGTTGGCTGCCATAAGTTTTTTATCTAGCCTCGAATGCGAGGAAAAGGAGATGGTTTTGGATGCCTTTTACCAAAAATGGTCAGCCGATGATCTGGTCATCAATAGTTGGTTTTCCATCCAGGCATCTTCCAGACTGACCGACCTGAACGGGATAAAAAAACTTTTAAAGGACGAGGCCTACAACGACAAAAATCCCAACAAGATCCGCTCGCTAGTGGGGACCTTTTGCGGAACCAACCTGATTCAATTCCACAAAAAAGACGGCAGCGGCTACCGTTTCCTGGCCGATGAAATCCTCAGGCTCGATAAAATCAACCCTCAGGTCGCATCCCGCCTGACCATCCCCTTTACCCGCTGGAAAAAATACGATTCCCTTAGGCAAAAGCTGATTGTAAATGAGCTTGAGCGCATCCTTGATCAAAAATCCCTTTCCGGGGATGTCTACGAAATCATCTCCAAAAGTTTGCCTACCTCCCCTGACCAATAAACGCTTAATTTAGTTATTTCGCTAATCTTTTTTTCATTTTTCTAAATCCGCGCTCGACTATTATAGATTTTTTTTGTTAATCTATAAGTAAGTTTTTGGATTTAAATATTCTGACTAGTTACAATTAACAGCCAAACTCATATGAGCAATCGAAGTCATTTCCTTGCAAATATAACCCTTTATACTCCCCAGCCTCAGCAAGGGATAGAACCAGGTCGATTGATTATTGATACGTTTGCGTTAATTATATCTAATCAATAAATTTAATTGAAATTTGCTTAAGTTTTTCTCTCTTTTTCCGATAAGGAAATAAGGCAAGCTCGATTGTCTTGGATATCGACTTGATTTGGCAATATTTTAATCCAACGTAACTTTTCATATTTTGCGGACAGCATAAGCTGTCTGATGAAAATCGACTCAAGTTCTTACGGCTTAGTCCGATAAGGAAACAACAGTCAAGTTGCAGCCAGGATTTATATGGCGACAATTCAGGTAGGATTGTCCTTATCTTAAGTGGATAAGGCATCTATGACAAAACGGTTAGCTGTTAATTATCAACGGATTGATTCAATCCCTTCATATGGAGCGAATATGCTTTATTGGCTTTTAAGGTGTCTTGCGCCTTTTAGAAGACAGCCTACAAAATAGCTGGCGGTCTAAAGGCTTAACAAAGGTTATACCATGATAATAAAAATAATACCGAAGCTGGTGTTGGTTCTGTTGGTTTCTCTTATGCTTGTCGGCGGAGATCTTTACTCCCAGACGGCCAGAAAAAATACCGGCAATATGTACACTCAGTGGATGAAACTGGCGCTTTTAGGTAAGAACCAGGCGGAGATCGAATATTTCTTCCGAAATGTGGACTCGACAACCCTGGACCAGATCAAGCAGCGCATTCGTTTCGCCGTTATCGATAATCTCAAGAGATCGGGGATTCACTCCCTGATCAACAAAAGATCCGATATCGACGATATCAATGTCCTGATCAATAAGATCGTCACCGAAATCCGTTATGTCGGGATGGAACATGACGAAGATCTACGAATGAGTATCAAGGAAGAATTTGGTATTCTTCTGGAAAATCTATAAGGACTTAAGCATGTTTTAGGTTAGCTGGAGCGGGCTATTGTAAATGGCCTGCCAAGCGCCTTCCTCGCCTGATTTATAAAGACGCTCGGTCCTTTTTGGTTCCATAAGCATTGTTTTTACCGGTTTGATCAGATCTGCTCTAGCTACGACGCATTCCTACCGATATGGCTTTTAGGTTTCCTTTAACTCGAACCATCCATCCCCGCTTTTGATTTATCCCATCTTGTTATTAAACCTCCGAGGGATTATAATCATTTGGTTTTAAGAATATAGGACTTCATCATCGATGAATAATCATCCTTTCCCCGATTGATTATTCTTTCGGATTTGTTTAAGTAGTCGTAAGACTTCATATAAATTGATAAAGCCGAATCCATTTAAAAGAATGAATCAAGTAAATAAATTCTTTTGGTTAGTCCAGATCGTTGGATTTTCTCTTTATCTATTTTTGTTTAATTTTTATTTCTCCGAAGTTAAATCTAGTTTCGCTATCATATCGGTCATTTTCGTCGCGGTTAACGGCTGGTATTTTAGGATCAGAGGCGGTGTTTTAACCTCCCTTGCCCTCTTTATTGTCCACGGTATCCTTTTTTCATACCACGGTTTAATGGGATGGGAGTGGGTCCGGGTAATCTCGTATGTCACCGGAAGTTTCGCAATGGTTTTTATCGGGTTCGTTATTGGCAAGATCAGCGAATTAAATCTCAAATACAAACTGGAACTTAAAGAAAAAATAAAACTGAGCGCAAATTTAAAAAAAGCGAAACAAGAAGCCGAAGCCGCCAGTCTTGCCAAAAGCAATTTCCTCTCGGTCATGAGTCATGAACTCAGGACACCCATCAACGGAATCATCGGCATGGCGGAACTGCTTTTGGAATCCGACCCGACCCCCCAGCAAAAAAAAGACTTGGAAACCATTAAGGATTCAGGCAAAGCTCTCGTCCATATCATCGGCGACATCTTGGATTTAAGTCGGATCGAAACCGGGAAAATGGAGTTTGATTACGTCGAATTCAATCTTTCAAAACTTCTTGATGAAACCGTGGATCTGTTTTTCGCCTCGGCCTTGTTTAAAAAAATCCGTCTGGTATGCAATAAATTCTTCGACAAAGATATCTATCTCGTTGGTGAATCCACCCGCATCCGGCAAATACTCTCGAATCTAATGTCTAACGCCATTAAATTCACCTCTCAGGGAGAAGTCTCTCTCATAGCCAAAGTAACCGAGACCAAAGACGGTCTCTGCCTGGTCCGTTTTGAGGTAAAAGACACGGGCATAGGAATCGCTGATGAGCAGAAATCCCTGATTTTCGATTACTTCACACAGGCAGACTCCTCCTCAACCCGCAAATACGGAGGCACCGGACTCGGGCTCAGCGTTTCGCAAAAACTGGTCCAACTCATGAATGGCGCAATCGGTTTCCAAAGCCAAAAGGATCAGGGAAGCCTCTTTTGGGTTGAGTTTGAACTTCAAAAATCGGCAACTAAATCCCCAGTCAAACCGGTGCCTCTAAACGGCATAATCAAGGAAACCCCCACAAACGATAAAAAAGGTCACATCCTGGTGCTGGAAAAAACGCTTTCCCATCAAATCGGGCTAAAAAAAACCCTTTATTATCTGGGATATCGTTCAGAAGTGATTTCTTCGTGTAATTTTTCCTCACCTGATCTCCAAATCAACACTTATGACCTGGTGCTGCTTGATTGCGACCAACCCATTGGCGAAGTGATTAAAACTGTTGAAACGATCCGCGAAAAAGGAGAAACTACAGGCCGTCAAATCCCCATCATCGGTTTGCTGAATGACAACCTACCCCAACAACAAGAGCCTTTCAGAGAAGTCGGCATCAACGATTTTCTCAATAAACCGCCTCGGGAAAAAGAAACCAATGATTTAATCAGGAAGCACCTGGAGCGAACATTATCTTGAACGACCTTTACATTGGTTATTACGATTGATTTTTCGGACGGGGACAGACTAGTTCGGGGTGTTGACTTCCTTTTTACGATAGGCTTTAACCGAAGACAAAGCGTTAAAACGTTTTAAGACCCACTCCAATTGGTCAAGATCATCGATTTTAATCAGGATGTCCTGGTAGCTCTTGTCCTTGACAACCCTCAAGTTGTTCTCTAGAAGCTCCGCCTTGCCCGAGACCAGTGTCTTCATGATCTGCAGGTTGGTCTTGATCTGATTGTCAAACTCAAGATGGATTCTTACCGGCAGTTTTTCCGAAGAACTCTTGATCCATTCCACCTCCACGAGCCGCTCGGGATTGATTTCTCTTAAGAGGATATTTTCGCAGTCCTTCATGTGAATTGAGACTCCCTGACCCCGGGTGACGACTCCCACGATCTTGTCCCCCTTTACCGGATTGCAGCAGTTAGCATAACTAACCATGATGTTCTCGATTCCTGCGATCCTCACCCCGTCTCTTTTTTTGGAAAAAGTTTTGGTGATCTTATCCTGAAGGCGTAAGGGCTGGGGGGGAAGTTTATCCACCAGATGTGATCCCAGGTTATTGATAGTGGCCTTACCAAAACCCAGCTGACTGAAGTATTCATCCAGACTGCTGTAGTTGAATTTTTCCATAAAAGCCCTCAACTTTTCGGAATGCACAACCTCCTTATACTTCAACCTGAGTTTAACCATTTCCTCAGAGAATATCTCCTTGCCAAGATCATGGGCTTCCTGCTTTTCCTTTTTCCTTAAAACTTGCCTTATCTGCGACAACGCCCTTGAGGTGACGGCGAATTTAAGCCAATCGATTGAGGGGTTATGGTCCTTCTGGGTCAGGATTTCAACCGTGTCACCCTGCTTCAAAACCGTTTTGATCGAGCTGTGCTTCCCGTTGATCAAAGCCCCGACACAGTTATGTCCCACCTGAGAGTGGATTTCATAAGCGAAATCGATGACGCTGGCTCCCACCGGCAATTTAAAGATTTTTCCCTTGGGCGTAAAAGCGTAAACGAAGTCCGAAAACAGCTCCCGGGTAAAAATTTCCAGCGACTCCTTAGGATCGGTGGTGACGTTCAGATCCTTGGTCAGATCCATCAGCCAGGCGGTGTTTTCGATTTCTTCGGGCTTGATCAGGCTATCTGCCTTGTATGCCCAATGCGCGGCCACTCCCAACTCGGCGACCCGGTCCATTTCCTCAGTACGGATCTGGATTTCAAAACCGATCCCTTCGCTGTCAAAGACCATGGTATGCAAAGACTGATAACCATTGGGTTTGGGGAAAGAGATGTAATCCTTGAAGCGCTCAGCCAAAGGCTGGTACAATTCGTTGATCAGACCGAGCACTTTATAGCATTCCCCTATGTTTTTGGTGATGATACGGATACCAATCAGGTCATGGATTTTATCGAAACCCACATTGTATCTTTCCGCTTTCCTGAAAATGGAATAATAATGTTTGATTCGTCCCCTGACATCGACAGAGACGTGATCAACACTCAATTTATCGGTGATGGCTTTGGTTGTTCGGTCCAGGATGTTTTGATGATACTCCGCGTTTTTCTGGCAGAACTCCTCAATTTCGCGATATTTTTTGGGATAAAGCATCCAGAAGCTAACGTCTTCCAGTTCAATCTTGATATGGGATAGTCCGAGACGATCAGCGATGGGCCCGTAGGTATCAAGTGTCTCCTGGGCAATGCTGAAGTCCTTGCTGGAGAAAAAACGTTTCCAGTTGCGAAGCTGTACCAACCTCACCGCCAAGTTCACAAAGATAATCCGGATATCCACCTGAGAGGCAAAAATCATCTGCCGCATAGATTCCGCCATCCTTTTACCCGCTGAGGTATCGGTAGAAACGCGGATGATTTTGGTGATAGACTCGACAATCGCCGCAGTTTCAGAACCCATCAAGTCCCTGATCTCCTGAACCGTGATTTTATCTTCCAGAAGAATACCGTGCAAGATCCCCGATACAATCGTCTGGATATCCAGCCTGTTCTCTGTTAGAACCTTGGCCACCTCCAGCGCGATCTCAAGGTAGGAAGTCCGAAAAAACTTGGAAGGCCCCTGAATCTTAGCGGCCAGCACATAAGCTTTTTGGATAGGACCGCAGTCGATCTGATTGTTGGAATATTTTTGAAACTCAGAAAGAATATGCTCAATCCGGATCATGCTTCATATCTCCAGTCGATTTATTTCTAGCTGATAAGCCTTCCCATTATCACGGCCATTTCAGGATGAGGCTTTTCACCCTCGGGTATGATGCTTGATATGATTTCGTTTAAATTTAACAGATTTATAACCTTAAAATCAATCATTTCTTTTAGAATTCGCTCGATAAATTCCATTACGGCCTGATTCAAATGATTATTTATGATAACATGATCGTATTGATCAGCATAACCCATCTCTTTTTCGGCTTGTCCCAATCTTCGCTTGAGGCTTTCTTCGCTCTCGGTCATTCTTCCCCTAAGCCTCTTGCCCAGTTCCTCGACCGAAGGAGGCCTAATGAAAATCATGGTTTTTTGTAAATCAGGATAATTTTTCAGTTGCATTGCCCCCTGGACATCAATGTCCAGGATGACGATTCTGTTATCCGCCTGAGCGCTTTTAATGAAGGTCTTGGAGGTGCCGTAGAGATTGCCGAAAACTTCTGCGTACTCGATAAATTCCTGTTTGTTTATTCTTTCTTGAAAATCATCCCTGCCAATGAAAAAGTAGTCCACCCCATTGTTCTCACCAACTCTGGGAGGGCGGGTGGTATAAGACACCGACAAAACCAAATTGGGAAATATCTTTCTAGCGCTTTGAATGATGGAGGATTTGCCGGTTCCGCTGGGAGCCGATAGTACAACCAGTTTCGGTAGGAGGATTCCCATGGAGAATAAAGAGAATGGAGGGGGCTATTTGAAACTTCGGGGCTTTGTTAAACCCCGAATTCATTAAGCCTCAACCACTTCGATGGGGTGGTTAAGATTAACCCTTAGAGATGTTTCGATAAAATGAAGCGTTCCGGCCGAACTGCTGGCACAACCACTACAGGCACCCTGATAGCGAATAAAAAGCTTGTCGCCCTCGATCTTGGATACCTTGACACCTCCGCCATCCGATGCCAGGAAGGAGCGCACCTTCGAATCAAGAATCTCCTCAATCTTCTCAGGCCATTTATCTTGGGGGATATCCTTAAGAAAAATTTCGTCTTTGTCTTCGCGCAGGGCCTTCAAAAGGGCATTGATACCACCGGGGACATAACAGACATCTGAAAAACCGTTGTCCACCAAAAGTTTTATGGCTTCAGCCGTTTTATTGTCGTCCTCATCTCCGTACAAGATAACCTTCGCGAAAGGGGGCAATAACATCAGCTTGTCCTTTAATGTCTCTCCCGGTAATGAATTGGCTCCCGCTAGGTGCTCTACCTTAAAATCGTTGTTGTCTCTAATATCGATGATTACAGGTGGAACCCTGTCCTTCCTTTGATGAAGACAGCTCTCAGGCGCTATGGTGTACTGGGTCGCGTCAAATTCGTTCTTATTGGTAAACTTCATGGTTTTTCCCCTTTGGTTTTCAAGTGGCTGGTGTCAATTTGCCCGTGCGGATGCAACTGGCGCAAACCTTCAGGCGCATCTTGTTGCCATTGCTTTTCGTGACATGGACGTTCTGCAGGTTGGGCAGCCATCTTTTCTTGGTTCTGTTATGGGCGTGGCTGACATTATATCCCGTCTGGGGGCCTTTGCCACAAATCTCACATACTTTTGACATCTCAACTCGGTAAAATGATATGTTTAAAAAAAACTCGGGAGAATCTCCCTTTGGACATTACCTCAATTATGAATAATAGCATAATGTTATTAATTAAGCAATCGTAAATAATCTATTTATGTGGATTCTACCGGAAAGTCAAAGGAATTTAGCTCTTTTTAACGAGAAACACCTACTCTGGCCTATAACGCAATCTTCCCCTTTGGATGGGGATGGCGGCCTTAACCAAGATGGTGAAAACCAAAAGTCCCGCACACCATATACCCAGCGATATAAAGATCTCAGTCCAGGTCGGACCGTATTCGAAAACCTCGCCAATCGGAGTCGGGATAAATCCAGGGATCACAAACCCCATTCCCTTTTCGATCCAGACTCCAACCATCGCCAGTACGCAGGCGATCGAGAGCAGTGTGTTGTTTCTTCTCCATTTCTCAACCATTAAGATCACCGCCGCGACGATATTCATTAAAATGGAGGTGTAAATCCAGGGTACCAGACTGTTAAAGCCATGAAGCCCAAAAAACAGGTAGCGGGCAGACGCTGAGTGTGTTCCCTCAGAGTAAAATTCAGTAAAAAGCTCCGAGACCAGCATCAGAAGATTTACCTGCATGGCGATCGCCACGATCGCGGCCAACAAATCGATCGCCTTGTGTCCGATACGGTAGGCATCCGAGCGGTCGATCACCCGAAAAGCCAGGATGATAAAAGCGGGCCCGGCCGTGAAGGCTGAAGCTAAAAATTTCGGCGCCAAAAGCGCGCTATGCCAAAAAGGGCGCGCCGGGTTCGAGGCAAATAAAAAGGCCGTGACCGTATGAATCGAAATAGCCCAGAACATCGATACCACCGCCGCGATAAAGATGAATTTCTTATTGGAATCTTTTTCGGAGTATTCGTGAAATAAAATATAAAGGGGCATGAAGAGATTTAATAGCAGATAACCGCTTAAAACGATCACATCCCAGGTCAAAAGAGACATGGGCCAATTAAACCGCCCGATGAAAGGCAGCATATGCCACAGACGGTCTGGTCTTCCCATATCGACCGTCACGAACAGGATGCACATCAGACTCGCGGCAACCGCCAGACCCTCACCTAAAAGCACCACCTTTTTCGCCTCGGGGCGGTTAAAGATATAGGCCGGAATGACCAGCATCACGGCGGCGGCGGCGATACCGACCAGATAGGTGAAGTTCGAGACGTAAAATCCCCAGGAAACCTGGTCGCTCATGCCCGTCAGGATCAATCCAGTATTATACTGCCTAAAGTAATTAATCAGACCGATCAGGATAAAAAAGTTCAAACCGAAAATCCAACTCCAGTAGTATCGGCCTCCCATAAAGAGCTGTTGGACGCAATCCCTGACAAATGAAACGAGTATCATAATCTTGCCATCTGATTATATAAAGACATAAACCTTACTTCAATAAAAAATCCAATCTTAATGCCTAATCGGTATAATACCAGAATTTAGGCTCGGTATTAAGTTCCTCCTTCAAACGGAAGATATCCTTGTTCTCCAAAACATAGCGTATCTCGCTATTAACATCCAGAAGGTTCCCAAAAACGCGGGCTCCCGTCGGGCAGGCCTGATGACAGGCCGGCAATTCTCCTTTTCTTGTGCGCTGGATACAAAAAGTGCATTTCTCCATGACCCCCTTTTCTCTGGGTCGGTTGCTGAGATAATGAGTCTCGGGATTGATCTCGTCCTTAGGAATCACCGGTTCGCTCCAATTAAACCGCCTGGCCCAGTAAGGACAGGCATTGGCGCACATCCGGCATCCGATGCACCAGTTGTAATCGACCACGACCACCCCATCGGGTTCCTTCCAGGTTGCCTCGACCGGACATGCCTTGACGCAGGGCGGATTATCGCACTGATGGCACTGAATCGGCAGATACATCTTGCCGTCTTTTGGAACATCGGTCTGATCGTCGTAGTAATGCTCCGATTTTTCCAGATTCAAACTGCCCCGGTCCAGTTCCAAGACCCGGATATACTGAATCTGGGGGTCTCTGCTTTGATTGTTTTCCTCCACGCATCCCCTGACGCACTCGCGGTATCCCTTGCATTTGTTGATATTCAAGGCGTAGCCGAAAACAACTCCCGGAAAGGGAGGGGTGTCTCCGACCTTGACATCCAGATCATATTTCGCCTTGTACTTTCGCTCAATCCGCTCAATTACGCCGCTTATCTCCTCCTTGGACATTTTTTTGTAATGCTGCTGAAAAAACTCGCCAAACTGATCCATCAGGCCGTATTCCGCGGGCACCTCGGTTTTACCGAAACCTGCCCTGCCGGCAGTGACCGCTCCGACAGCCGCGACACCCGTACCCAGAGCCTTTAGAGCTGTCCGCCTGGAAAAATCGGGTCTGTTTTTAATCTTGATCTTCAACTGATTCTCTTTTTGTTTTTTCATCTATAACAGTAACCGCCAATTCTATATTTGATTCATAATAAAATGAATGAGCCGCCTACCAGATTTTGTGCTTCTCATGAACGATTCTTTTCATGGGCTTTAGTCCCTTCCTCACCTGGGGAGTCGCCACCGGTCTTCTGGACTTGATCTTAGTCACATGAGGATTATGGCACTCGGTGCAAACAGCGAGTTTCCTCTCTAATATCCAGTTGTCCTTTCTTTTCCCGTGGGCTCCGAAAAAAAAGTCTTTTTGTCTTTCGTAGTGACACTGCCCACAAAGTAAAAAGGACTCGTCAAAACTGATCAACTGATTTTTAAGACTGACCAGATAGTCCCTTTTGTTCAGGGAATGACAGGTCAGGCACCAAAAACGACCGTTCCCATGCACCAGCATCACTCCAGCGTGCATTTCCTCTAAATCCCTTACCCTGGGATTGGGAGGCAGATCCTCATCCCCGTGACAGGTCGTACAAGGATAAGAATCGATCTCATCGCTTCTTTTGTCGTAAGTAAAGCTGGGGACGTTTAAAAGAATACTCCGCGGATCATCTGACTGGAAACTGGGGTAGAAATCCTCCGGATCAGATCGGATTGAAGGGCTCTCTTCGGCCAGAGCGAAAGGGATAAAGCCAAAAAGCAAAACTGTCAAAAAAAAGGCTCCCGCCTTAATGCGCCAACTTTTTAAAAGCATTTTACCAAGGAGTGTGTTTGGCTATAAAAACCAGATTTAAACCCAAATCGATCATTTGCTTTACCTTACTTTTTTCCAACTGTTTTTACAAAAGCTTTTTTAAAAAATTTTGGTCGATCCCGAATAAATCCGAACCGTAAAATAAGCTGACCTTTAATGCCTGACATCCCTTTATTCAGCAAACAACCGACACAATTTCCCGTCCTCGCGATGAGCGGGGAAATGCTATAATCCGTTAATTAATCTGAATTTGGCTCCCATCCGCAGTCTATCAGATCAAGCAATCATCCTTTATTCAACAAAAACAAAAGAATCGCTTTTTGCGTATAGAGACGGTTTTCCGCCTGATCAAAGATAATTGAATCAGGGTGAAAGACCAGGCCTTTTGAGATTTCATAACCTGGATGAATCGGCATATCATGCATGATTTTCGCGCCAGTATGCTCTTTTAACTTCTCGTTAAGCTGGTAGGGCATCATCAGCTCAATGCGTTCCCGCTTTAACTCTTTCGCTTTCGGATCGTTAAACAACTCCATGTCCACCCAGGTATCCGTATAGATAAAATCACTCTCTTTTACCGCCTCCACCAAATCGAGGGTCTCAAAAAGCAGACCTCTTTGTTTGAGCTTTTCCTTAGCGTTCGTCTCCACCACTCCTTCCGGACTTAATGGGCAGACCAAGGTTAAGTGAACCCCCAATGCCGCACTAAGAGCCATCAGCGAGTTCACCACGTTGTTGTGAACACCGATGTACGTCAACTTGACTCCCTCGGTCTTTCCCACATGCTCAAAAATGGTCAGCATGTCCGCCATGGCCTGACAGGGATGATAACGGTTGCAACAGCCGTTGATCACCGGAACGCTGGAATGCTCCGCCAGCTCCAAAAGCTCTTCATGCTTGACCATGCGGGCCATGAGCACTTGACAGTTACTGGATAAATAGGCGGCCTCATAGCCGATCTCGGTCAGATCGAAATTGGTACTGTTCCAGTCCAGAAAAATACCGTGACCACCCAACTCGGAAATCGCGACCTCGAATGATACTCGGGTTCGGGTAGAGGTCTTTTGAAACAGCATAACCAATGACTGGTTTCTTAAATGGTCTTGATAGTCCAAAGGATATTGCTTGATTTTCTTTGAAAGCAACAAAATTCGTTTGATCTCCTCATCGGAAAAATCGTTCCAGTGGATTAGATGTCGAACGGGTTGATCTGGCATATTATTTTATGGGATTATTTAGGCTTTAAAAAGACTCTTTGATCATCATCGGTTGAACATGAAGCCAAGACCAACCGTCGAAAAGGAGTTGTTGTAGTCAATAAGGCTTTCGCCGTACCCGTTGAAGGCTTGAATGTACCAATAGGTATCATCGAAAAACCGGGATTCCCAGGATATATCCAGTTGAATCATCCCCCTCCGGGTGGGATTAAAGTAGCGGCCCGTCAAAGAGGCTTGAAACCTTTCCAAGTTAAAGGCTACCGACAATGCTCCGTTCCCTAGGTATTCATGA